>NZ_JAUBPE010000002.1:29177-209499 GCF_036700565.1 Microcoleus pseudofavosus SVA1_A4 | reverse complement strand
TCTGGTGGCTGCGGGCTTTTTCATTCGTTTATTTTACCAGATGCCGCCACTGAAGTTTTTTTGACCTGAATCCTTACGATGGGTTTTCCATTAGCTCACAGGTAATCCTTAAGATTTCTGTTCCGGTTGTATTTTTTCTAACCTTTGTCGCCAAGCAAAAGGAGAGTAACTTCGCCAAATTACTTTCTGGTGGAATGGACATTAGAAATGCCATATTTTGTGCTAGGACAAACTTGTTTAATTTCATTGGGATATTTTCCTCAGAGTCTACTTTCAGTTTATACTATAACCGCCAGACGGAGAAAACTATACCAATGAATTGGAAACCGTTAAAGATGGGGGGCAGCGATAATTGATGATTATTTGTCTCGACGTTCTTTGAGTTTCTGCAATTCCTGAATAATAATCTGGTCTGTGGCTTTGTTTTGCTATGTAGGGTTAAGTTTCGTTCCTAGAGACAAACCTACCAGATATTAATCTGTAGAGCTTTCCGAAACCGCTCCTGCTTTTCGATGCACGGATGTTTCCGAAACCAGATGGGAAATTTTGCCGTTACCATCATCTGGTTCTGATACATCCATACTTTTGGGGATAGCAGCAAGTTGGATACCCTCAGAGTTGAACCTTTCCCGAATCATGCGGATCGCGTCTGAATGGACTGTCCAAAAATCCTCTTTTTTCACCCACCCATCGGCCTTCACACTGATGTAATAGTCTTCAATGCTCCACACTTGGGTACTGGGGGCTGGATTTGCCAAAACTTTGGGGTGCGATTTCAGAATTTCTACGAGCAATTGCTCCACCTTCGCCAAGTCTTCGTCAAAGCTAATCCGCAAGCAGTGTGTAAATTTGCGAGTTTCATCGTGACTCAGGTTTTCGATAGTGTCGCCCCAAACCGTGTTGTTGGGAACGTTAAACATCTGACCGTCAAGACCTTTAATTTTCGTGTTAGCTAAGGTGATGGACTCTACCCATCCCCAAAGTTCGCCGAGTTTGATTTCGTCACCGACATCGAAGGGCTTGTAAGCCATAATCATCAAGCCGCTGGCGATGTTACCCAGGTTGCTTTGCAGGGCGAAGGCCAAAATGAAACTCAAACCCCCAACCAGAGCTAAAACTGGACCGAGGCTGACTTCCAGGGCTGTCAGAGCCAGCAGAAACCCGATAACAACCCCGCCCCGCTTGACAAGCATCACGATAAATTTGCGCATGATTCTCGATGTGCCGCCGAATAACGAAAGCAGTTGGTTGAGGATGGCGCCGAGGATTTGAGAGACAATGACGGAAACAATCACAATCCCGACGAACTTCCCTGTATTGCCCGCCCAGCGCAGTCCACCTTCTTCAGCTTTGGCCCAAGCCAGAAGTCGCACGCCCAAACCTTGGGTATCTTTGGTATCCACGTCGATACTCATAACTGCTTTAGTGTACTGGCGGTAGGGCTTGGGATCGCCACCTTTTTTCTCCAGTTCTTCTAAGATGACGTTAAACCGATCGTCGATCGCCGTTAGCTGCGACTGGAGTTCGGTAACAGTGACTACGAGTTGGTTCTTTGCCTTGGACTCCGCATCGGTACTCTTTTGCAAATTTTCGGTGGTTGTTTTGAGTTCCTGTTGTTTTTGTTGGAGGTTCTGTTGGTTGTTGACGACTCCGGGCTCCCCAGCAACTTTCTCCTCCCCGTTGTTTTTAATTTCGGTGTTTTTGAGGGCGGCTGTGGCGCTGTCTCGCTCTTGGGACGATTGCCCTGTTGCACCAGCCCCAAGCTCTTTGAGCATTTGTTTGAGGGCTTCGTGTGCTTTTTCTAGCTGCTGGGTGGCTTGCTCGGATTCCGGGGAATCGGGCTTGGCACCAGTTTGAGCTTTTTGGGCATCCTCGAATGCTTTGAGCGCTGCTTCTAGTTTTTCGATGGTTTTGGTCGCCTCTTGATAAGCTGGAGATCCAGAAACGGTTCGATCGCGATCGGCTTTTGTTTTATCGAGAGTTTCTTTGGCTGTTTCTATGTCGCCCGTTTTTTGAGCTTTTTCCAGCGTCTTATTTGATGTCTCGTCTTGTTTTAATTCGGCTTTGGTTGTTTTCGATTTCTCGACTGCTAACTGGGCTTTTTTGAGGCTTTCTTTGGCTTGTTCTACTTTTTTCGTCCCTTCTTGATACTCGGGCGAACCAGGGGCAGCACCTTTTTGAGCTGTCTCGGCTGCTTCGAGGGCTTTTTTGGCTTGTTCTAGGGCATCCGTACCTTCTTGTTGTTGGCTGATGGCTTGATTCTGGCGTTTGATGGTAACTTCAGCCTCGCTGATTTCCTGGGCTTTTTTTTGGAGTACCAGCATCCACGCTGCTGCTTCGTTTCCAAGTTCTTCGAGAGTGAGCGGCTTAACGAGGATTTTCAGTTCATCAACGGGAATATTCAGAGCTTTGGTAGTAGTTGCTGCTTTGGGGTCTGGTGGTTTCTCTGGTTTAACTTGTTCCACCTTTTCCTTTGGAGTGTTAGCATCGGGAGCTGGCTCTTGCTCTTGCGAGCGCACGGGAGTCGTCCATACTACGCCAACACAAACGACTGCTGTCAGGATAATTGCTCGAATTTTATAACGCGACATTTGCTACATTCTCCAGATTTTTATATCTAACAAGTTGATTGCAAAACTAGGTTTTTTAAGCTCGAAATTGACGGAATGTGGAGTAACTGAATCTGTAAATTGCTCCTTTATTGAACTTGGAGCAGAGAGAATTTTTGTAAATTTTCTCTGCTCCATTAGTATCAATTCCGGGCGATCGCCACTTATGCTCCAACTGGGGATGCAGCCGCAGAGACGACGTTCAGGTTGGCAACCAACCCATACGTCGATACGTACTCTTCTAATTCTGCTAAATCAACAGTGCCATTTTTATCGCTGTCAAGAATGTTGAAAAGATAATCAGTGACGTAGCTTCTGACTTCTTCAGAGCTGCGTTCGCCTGTTGTCATATCTTCGATCAGCCCTAACAACTCCGTAATTTCGGCCCGATCGAGCGACTTACTTCCATCCGTATCCAATTGCAGGAACAGCTTTTTGATATCTTCGGTTGCCACTCTCGAAGAACGCAGTGTTTCTCTCAGTATGTCATTGCCAAATGAATTCATGAACAATATCTGTTCGATGAGCGGGATGCAGAAAAAGCCCAGCGATGCCCAAAAAACTGCATACTTCACCTCCGAAGTAGTTGCACTAACACCGATAAAAAGAGCTGCCCAAAGGAAAAAGTTGGGATTCACAAGCAGGATATAAGCATCCCGAGCTTCTGCCTTGCTTAGCTTGCCTTTTGTAAACACTGAGGTTAATGTAGCTGCTACGCGCATTGAGACAAAGACTAAAGTTGCAATTGCCAGTTGTTGCAGACAAGCTAGCGATCGCGCTGTATCCGTTGAGGAAAATATATCGCTGAGGAATGTTGCAGGAGTAAACTGAAACCCGGTTGCCAAAGCCATTAATGCAACAGCAAGCACGCCGATAAATTTCCAGTTCTTACTGTGGTGGTTTGATTCAACCGGGGATTTGTCGCGCCAAAATTGGGCGATCGCTCCGGGTATTGCCAGACCTAGAATTAGAATGACACCGAAAAAGATCAGGCTGTCAACGTTAATCGGTAAATTGGCAACCTTCAATGTAGCCAGAAGCGCCAGCGGAGCAACGATCGATAGGGTTCTTGACAAGAGAGCCGACGGATAAAGATTGCCGCCCCAAAGCACGGATAAAACTGGGGAAGTCAGGGCTGGCGGAACCATCCAAAACAGCACCCACAAAACTTTGTACAAATCCGCTTCGCTCTGATACAAAAATCCAGAAAATATTAAAAATAGCCCAACTGCCCACCGCACTGCCATCCACCCGTAAACTAGATACTTCACAGTTGAAGTTACTTTGCGTTTACTCGCTGCAAAGTCAATGTCTAGGTAGGTATAAAACGTTGAAGCGGCAAGACACGCAACAATTATCGATCGAAATAGCGGTGACGGAATCCCTCCTGCTCCGGCGGTGATTGCCCCTACCAAACTTCCCAGCAAAAAGGCGGCGGCATAGATCAAAATCGCCCACATAATTGAAAGGTCGTTAATCTCTTTCCGCAGGGAAGCGGCACCGCCGGATTCCTTATCGCGAAACTTGACCAGATCCACACCGCTGAGAGCTTTACCGTTGGGGAGTTTCAGGTGTTTATAAGCTGTCGGTGGCAAACCGCTTAAATAAAGGGCTAAAGGCTCTAATACATATTGGTGGCACACTACTAGAACTGTTTCTCCCCGTTCCAAGTGGGGTACAACTTTGTCCTCGTAGAAATTGGCGGCGCGAGCGTAAACTTGGGCAATCTTTTCGCCAGCGGGGGGTGCTTCGTTGTGCGAGTGCAACATTTCCTCGAAGCCTTCGTAGCCCAGGGCTAGACGCAGCAGATTTAGGTTGCGCCCCGCAAAAATGCCAAAGGATTTCTCGCTAATTCGATGGTCGATTTGAACGGGGGTATCGGGCGACTTTAGTGCCTGACTTTCAGCAAGGGCGATTTCACAGGTTTGGCGCGCGCGTCTCATGTGAGAGACATATACTGCGTCAAACTTTGTACCTTTTTTCTTGAGGTCAACACCTGCACGGCGTGCCTGCAACCGGCCAAATGATGTGAGGTCAACATCCAGAACTCCCGCAAAAATGTTGCGTTCATTACTGGTACTTTCACCGTGGCGTATAAAGTAGACACGTCCTAGCTCTTCTGCATTGAATTCTTTTTGTGAAGCGACAGAAGTTGCTGTAGTTCCATCGTGGGATTTACCTGGAACTTCGATCGATCCATTGTCGCTACTTTCTACCGGGTCATCTAAGTTTCTAGTGTTCATGATTTACTTTCACTACGCCTTAAACATGATTCAGATTGTCTAACGTTGAACTTTCAGACTTTCAACTCAAACGAGTTAACGACCAAAAGCACTCTACCACGCAACCACGGTCATAGACCGTGCCGGTCATAATACTTTGCACTCGAAGACCGTGCTTTTTGTCCAGCAAAATTTCTGGTAAAATCACCTGAAGTAAAAAAAATCTAAGTAGTCCACTTTCTCGCGGTTTACCAGAAAAGGGAGAGCTATGCTAAAGATTAAATGTACTCGGGTTGATATCAAAGTTTTTCATGATTGCGAGAGTGCGGGCTGTTTTGAATTCCTAGTCTGAAACCCTTGATTTTCGGTTGATCGATCGTGCGATCGTTAGCGCCACCCTCCTAATGTTCGCCCTGCAACCCTTCTTCTACAGTGGATTATCAAAAACTGTCGGAAGTGTTGTGATTAGCGATTTCCTGAAAGCCCATTCCCGCGTGCGACTGAATACTAGATATTTTCTCGTACTCACCAAACTTAAATTTGATAAAAAGGTTGTCAAAAATCGTCAAACAAAAGTGTTTTTCCTCGAAGTATTACGCAGATTTTTTGGGGTTTAAAACAGCAAAATCGGACTGAATCGCGACAAATCCTAGGACTCATAAACAAGATTTAGTTTCTCTTGTGACTTTAAAGTTTGAGAGATTTAACTCTGAGCGGTTAACGACAAAAAACACTCTGCTGCGAAAGCACTTTCTTTGACCGTGCTGATTATAGTCTGACTTTAACCCTCGGAGTGTAGCAATACTAACTAATTGATGCAGGAGCGATCGCACAACTGACAACATCAAGAACACCCAAATCTTCAAAGGCTCTGAGACAAAATTTAAGATAAAAAAAGCCCAGCTCGCTCTTTCCCTCGCAAACCAAAAGATTCTTGAGATGGACAGCAGCTTAAGAGCGAGTTTAGGGGATCGATCGCCCATCTAGCCAATAACTTTTGTGAAAAACCCGCCCGACACTTCGATAAATATCAATTTTGCACCTGCATGAGAGCCAAAAAGATTATGCTAGAATCCATCAATACGTAGTCGTAGGTTGGGCACAGACCGAGAAGAGCAATCTTCTTGCAGTCTAGGGGAGGTTGTAGGTCAGCCACCATTTGGGTCTTCCCAGTTGAAAGCCACCTGCAACAGCAGCCTAGAATCTGCAACCGCTTTTCCAGTGCGACCTGGCGGTTGGGGAGTGTCACGCTAGAATAAGCAGTACGAGTAGGGACACGGCAATGCCCTGTCCCTACAAGAACAAAAACGCTCCTTAAGTGCGAGCGTGACCTCGAAACGGGCACACAGCAGCAGGTGATGGGAATAAATCATGTTTGAACGCTTCACAGAAAAAGCAATAAAAGTAATCATGTTGGCCCAGGAAGAAGCTCGCCGCCTGGGTCACAACTTCGTAGGGACAGAACAGATCCTCCTGGGTCTGATCGGTGAAGGAACCGGGGTGGCAGCGAAAGTCCTCAAATCAATGGGGGTCAACCTCAAAGACGCTCGGATTGAGGTAGAAAAAATCATCGGGCGCGGTTCCGGCTTCGTAGCAGTCGAAATTCCGTTCACCCCCCGCGCCAAGCGGGTTCTAGAACTATCCCTCGAAGAAGCTCGCCAACTCGGACACAACTACATCGGCACCGAACACCTGCTGCTGGGCCTGATCCGCGAAGGTGAAGGAGTAGCGGCCAGAGTCTTAGAAAACCTGGGAGTAGACTTGTCGAAAGTCCGCACCCAAGTAATTCGGATGCTGGGAGAAACCGCAGAAGTCGCAGCCACCGGCGGCGGTGCCCGCACCAAAACCCCAACCCTGGATGAATTCGGCGCCAACCTGACTCAAATGGCCGTCGATGGTAAGCTTGACCCAGTAGTCGGACGCCAAAAAGAAATCGAACGGGTAATTCAAATCCTCGGTCGCCGCACCAAAAATAACCCGGTGCTAATCGGCGAACCCGGAGTCGGTAAAACCGCGATCGCCGAAGGTCTGGCCCAGCGCATCGCTAACAACGACATCCCAGATATCCTCGAAGAAAAGCGCGTCGTTACCCTCGACATCGGCTTGCTCGTCGCCGGGACCAAATACCGGGGCGAATTTGAAGAACGCCTCAAAAAAATCATGGACGAAATCCGCACAGCGGGTAACGTGATTTTGGTGATTGACGAAGTGCACACTTTGATCGGTGCAGGTGCGGCTGAAGGGGCGATCGACGCAGCGAACATCCTCAAGCCGGCTCTGGCAAGAGGCGAACTCCAATGTATCGGCGCTACGACCCTCGACGAGTACCGCAAGCACATCGAGCGCGATGCAGCCTTAGAGCGGCGCTTCCAGCCAGTGATGGTCGGCGAACCGACCGTTGACGAGACGATCGAGATTCTATTCGGTCTGCGGGAACGCTACGAACAGCACCACAAGCTGAAAATTTTGGACACGGCCCTGGAAGCCGCAGCCAAACTCTCTCACCGGTACATCTCCGATCGCTTCCTCCCAGACAAAGCAATTGACTTGGTAGACGAAGCAGGTTCGAGAGTCCGCCTGATCAACTCCCAACTGCCCCCAGCAGCCAAAGAACTTGACAAAGAACTGCGCCAAGTCCTCAAAGATAAAGACGAAGCAGTGCGTTCTCAAGACTTTGACAAAGCCGGCGAATTGCGCGATCGGGAAATGACCATCAAAGCCGAAATTCGCGCTATTTCCCAAGCCAAAAAAACCGACTCGGCCCGCACCGGCGAAACCGACCCGTCGCCAGTAGTCACCGAAGAAGATATCGCTCAAATCGTGGCAAGCTGGACGGGCGTCCCGGTCAACAAACTGACCGAATCCGAATCCGAAAAGCTGATGCACATGGAAGATACCTTGCACCAGCGCTTGATCGGGCAGGAAGAAGCAGTGAAAGCCGTTTCCCGCGCCATCCGCCGCGCTCGCGTCGGCTTGAAAAATCCCAATCGCCCGATCGCCAGTTTCATCTTCTCCGGGCCCACCGGCGTCGGCAAAACCGAACTCACCAAAGCCTTAGCCGGCTACTTCTTCGGTTCCGAAGACGCGATGATTCGGCTGGATATGTCGGAGTACATGGAACGGCACACCGTCTCCAAACTCATCGGTTCTCCTCCCGGCTACGTCGGCTACAACGAAGGCGGCCAACTCACAGAAGCAGTCCGCCGCCGTCCTTACACCGTCGTGCTGTTCGACGAAATCGAAAAAGCCCACCCCGATGTCTTCAATATGCTCCTGCAAATATTGGAAGACGGCCGCTTAACCGATGCCAAAGGTCGCACCGTAGACTTCAAAAACACGCTGCTGATTATGACCTCCAACATCGGGTCTAAGGTCATCGCAACAGGCGGCGGCGGCCTCGGCTTCGAGTTCAGCGAAAACCAAACCGATGCCAATTACAACCGCATTCGCTCCTTGGTTAACGAAGAACTCAAAAACTACTTCCGCCCAGAATTCCTCAACCGACTTGACGAAATAATCGTCTTCCGCCAGTTGAACAGGGAAGAAGTCAAGGAAATCGCCGTCATCATGCTCAAAGAAGTGTTCGGCCGCTTGACAGAACAAGGAATCACGATGGAAGTCACTGAACGGTTCAAAGAACGGCTGATAGAAGAAGGCTACAACCCCAGCTACGGAGCCAGACCCCTGCGCCGCGCCATCATGCGGTTGTTGGAAGACAGCTTGGCTGAGGAAATCCTTTCTGGCCGCATCAAAGACGGCGACACCGCTGTTGTGGATGTGGGCGAGGACGGAATTGTCAAGGTGCTGCAAGGTCAAAAGCGGGAATTGCTGCCCCAAGGCGCTGAGTAAGATTGAGCAAGTGCGATCGCGAGTAAAGTTTTGAAATAACAAATCTTGCAGTCGCAAACAACTCAAAATCCTCACATAAAAAAGGTAGAGAATTTTAATTCTCTGCCTTTTTTATGAGTTAAAATCAAGAGAATGCACGCTTACTGTTTGGAGTATCTTCGTCTCAAAAAACATAAGACAGATAAACTCGGTTTCTGTAGGAGTGGCATCAAGAGTGCTCGCCCGCGATCGGGTTTATGAATACCCAAACAAAGTTTTACGTTTAATTAGAACGAGCTACTTCAATGGCAATTAGATAATTAGCAGCAACTAGATAGCGAGGACTTTTATGACATCTGAAGAAAAGAATTTGGGTACAGAAGTAGCAGGAAACCTACCTGAACCGTGGTGGCAAAAAGCGTGGAAATCGCAGCGAGAAAATCTTCAGATTGTGATTATTGCTTTGGGTTTAGCAATAGTGATTCGAGCGTTGGTCGCCGAACCGCGCTTCATACCCTCAGATTCTATGGTACCGACTTTGCACGTAGGCGATCGCGTCGTAGTCGAAAAAATCTCCTACTACCTCGAACCTCCAAAAACTGGCGACATCGTAGTATTTGCCCCGCCCGAAAAGTTGCAAGAACAAGGCTTTACCCAAGACCAAGCATTCATCAAGCGGGTAATTGGCTTACCGGGTCAAACCGTCGCTGTTAAAAAAGGTCTAGTCTACCTCAACGACAAACCCATCGTCGAAAAATATATTGCTGAACCTCCTAAATACCAGTGGGGGCCCTATCGCGTCCCGGAAAATCAATACTTCGTGATGGGAGACAACCGCAACAACAGCAACGACTCCAGCAGGTGGGGATTTTTACCTAAGCAGAACATCATCGGTCGCGCTGTAGTGCGGTTTTGGCCTCTAGAACGTATCGGGGAAGTTTGAAGAAGTCAGTTGACAGTTGACTGTTGACTGTTGTCAGTTGACTGTTGACTGTTGTCATCGCAAGCCCCATGCCCCATGCCCCATGCCCCATGCCCCATGCCTTATCCTGTACGGAAATTTCTACTGATTCTTGTACCTTGAGGGGTAGGGACTTCCTCCGGCAACTGATAAAATAGTACAAAAAGCAGCGGGATTTCTCGCCTAGAGCAAAATCACTTCAATATTAAAAAATTAGGAAAGCTATGGGATTTTTTGATTCAGAAATTGTTCAGCAAGAAGCCAAGCTGTTGTTTGAAGACTATCAATCTCTCATCAAACTAGGCGGCAATTACGGCAAATTCGATCGCGAAGGCAAGAAAATGTTCATCGCTCAGATGGAATCAATGATGGAGCGCTACCGTATTTTTATGAAGCGCTTCGAGCTGTCTGAGGACTTCATGGCTCAGATGACTGTAGAGCAGTTAAAAACACAGCTCAATCAATTTGGCATCACGCCCCAGCAGATGTTTGAGCAAATGAACTCAACGCTGGAGCGGATGAAATCTGAACTGGAAAAGCAATCTTAAGGTCAGATGAAGAAGGAAGTTCGGCAACGGATTCGCTTGCGCGAGATGTAACGGATGGAAGGAAGAAGGAAGAAGCAAGAAGGAAGAGGGAAGAAGGAAGAAAAAGAAAGTATTCCCAATGCCCAATGCCCAATGCCCAATGCCCAATGCCCAATGCCCAATGCCCAATGCCCAATGCCCAAGAATTAAGGCCGCTCAAAATTTGAAGCAGGTTTGAAACTTTCTGCGGGAACGCCCTGCAAAGCTTGGCTCATAAAATCGCGCCAAACAGGGGCGACAATTGTACCGCCAGTAGCACCGTAGCTCATCGGTGTGTAATCGTCGTTGCCCATCCAAACAGCCACGGACAACTGGGGCACGTAACCCACAAACCAGATATCCCGTTCTGAGGAAGTTGTACCCGTTTTCCCAGCAGCCGGCCGCCCGAGTTGGGCCGCCCTTGCCGTTCCGTTGTTAATTACCCCTTGGAGGGCGCTGTTGACAGATGCCGCAGCCCAGGCGTTAAGAACTAATTTGGGTTTGGGTGTATTGTCGAGCAAGACGTTGCCGCTGCTGTCAGTGACTTGCACGATAAACGTGGTGTCAGAATGCCAGCCGTTGTTGGCGAAGGTAGCAAAAGCTCCGGCCATTTCTAAAGGAGTCAGGTCAACTGCACCCAAGGGTAAAGAAACCACGGGTTCCATCGGACTTCTGATGCCGAGCACCCGGCAAATCTCAATCACTTTATTCAATCCGACTTCTTGACCGAGCTTGATGGCGGGAATGTTCAGCGATACTTCCAAAGCTCTGCGGATGCTGACGGCACCGGAGAAGCCGCCGCCGTAGTTTTGAGGGTAGTAGTAGCCGTCGCCGTCGCGGTATCCGACAGGAGAGTCGTAGACAACGGAATCGGGGCTGTATTTGCCGCTAGCAAAGGCAGCGTAGTAGATGAAAGGCTTAAAAGAAGATCCGGGCTGGCGGCGTGCTTGAATGGCCCGGTTGAACTGACTCTTTTTGTAATCGACGCCGCCCACCATTGCTTTGACGAAGTGGGTGCGGGGATCGACGGCTGCTAGGGCAATTTGACCTTGGTCGCGATCGTAAAACAGCCCTTGGTAATAAAGCCGATCGTGCCACGCTTTGACGGTTTCTTCGGCTATGCGCTGCATTTTGAGGTCGATCGTGGTTTGAACGCGCATTCCTCCCTTGAGCACGGCATCTCGCCCGAAACGCCGTGTCAGCTCCTGGACTACAGCTTGTGTTACGTAAGGAACTTGAGAGCTGCCAAAAGAGGTAATTTGGCCTAGCTTAATTTTTTGCGATCGGGCGGCAGTCTCTTGGGCCGGCGTAATCCATTTGAGATCCTTCATGCGGGTTAAAACGATTTCCTGCCGCTCTTTTGCCAACTTGTAATTGACGAAAGGACTGTATTCTTCGGGGGCGGAAATTAAGCCGGCTAGCATCGCTGCTTCTGAAAGAGTCAAACTATTTGCTGACTTGTTGAAATAGCTTCTTGAGGCTGTCTCTACGCCGTACAAGTTGTGACCCAAGTAAATCTGATTCAGGTACAGTTGCAGAATTTGGTCTTTGTTGAGAATTTGCTCCAAGCGGATAGACATTACTGCTTCAGCTATCTTGCGGCTGAATTTTGACTGGGGAGATAGAAACAGGTTCTTGACTAGCTGCATAGTCATAGTCGAACCGCCTTCAACGGTTCTACCTTTCTCTAGGTTGACTATGAGAGCTCGGGCTATCCCGCCGGGGTTGATGCCTTTGTGGGTGAAGAAGTTGCTATCTTCGATCGCCAGAACGGCCCGTTTTAGGTTCGGGGAGATTTTGTCAAGGGGTACGACATCCCGGTTGGCTTCGTCGTGGATGCTGGCTAGGGGCTTGCCGTTGATGTCGTAAATGTGGGTAGTTTCTGTGGGAGAGTAGGTTTGCAAGATGCGAACATCTGGCAAATTGCGGAAGCTGATCGCTAAGCCAACCAGTCCGCCAGCGACTACGGAACTGGCAAGCATTGTCATGCTGAGTATGGTTCCGGCGGTCACTTTACTGACTGACTGAACAAACTCGAATACAGGGGCTGAGTTTTCCGTATTTTTGCGGACTGCGTTGGTTGACACGTGGATTTCACTTCCTCAATCGATTTAGGGCTTAAGACTTTTAATTTTAGATGGGAACCCTAGAGGCTGTCAGCTAATGAAAGCCGGTCAGCTTTGGGATTATAGTAGCTTGTTGACGTACTCCCCGGCATAAATGCACATGGATTCTCCAAGGATGTTACAAGGCAGACTGAAGCCGTGCCTCTCCACCGCAACTTCGCTGCTTCGTTGACTCTTAACTAGACTGTTCCCAGTCCCCGTCAGACCGTCTCCACAGGCAATTTGAGCCACGCTGCGTCCCAGCGCAGAGATTCCGCGATTGCGGATCACTTGTGCGGCCGCTACATCTCGATGAGTCGTGTAACCGCATTCAGGGCAGGAATGAACTCTGTCCTTTAATTCTTTTTTTCCGCTATGCGTATCGCATTGAGGACAAACTTGCGAGGTGTAGTCTTTGTTAACCCTGTCAAAGTAAACGCCACGCTTCCAACACACCCATTCCAGGATTGAAACAAATTGCCCCAATCCAGCATCTAAGGTATGTTTACCCAGCATTCCTTTCGCCCAGACTCGAAAGTCGATATCTTCGACAAACATCATCCCAGCATCTTCACAAAGCGAGTGTGCTAGTTTGAAATGCCAGTCTTTTCGAGTATCGGCAATGCGTTGATGCAATCGTGCAATTTGCCGATTTAATTTGTGCCGATTGCTGGAGCCTTTTTGCTTTTGCTTCAATCTGCGTTGCAGCAATGTCAGCTTGCGGTGCAGCGAATCTAAGAATCGAGGACGTTCAATCAACGCGCCATTGGAGGTGGCAACAAACTTGTCTAGACCTAAATCCAATCCCACTGGATAACCCGATGGTAAAACATCGGGCACATTCACGTCACATTCTAGTGTCAATATCACAAAATACCCGGAAGCCTTGCGAACAATCCGAGCTTGTTTAACTAAAAAACCGTCGGGAATCTTGCGTGACTTGACATACTCTAACCACCCCAACTGCGGCAACTTGATTTGATTGTCCTTCAGGAATTGAGCTTTACCCAGTTGCGGGTAAACGAATGACCGAATTTTGTACCGATTTTTGAATCGGGGAAACCCCATTCCTTTGCGCTTCATATCAATGAATGCTGTTTCAAGTTTTCTCAGAACTTGTTGCAGCACTTGGGCGTTAACAGTTTTCAGTTCTGCATACTGCTCTTTGGCAAGTGTTAAAGACTTGGCTTGAGCATTGTAGTTTGGGTAGAGTTCATTAGCTGGAATGATGTACTCAGAGATGATTGAACAAGCATTCACCGGACACTTGCGAGAATTAATCCAGTCTTTGCGCTCACGCAGAGCAAAATTCCACACTTTTCGGCACAAGTCTAGGGTGTGTTCTATTAGCCGAATCTGCTCATTTGTGGGCATTGCTTTGTACTCGTAAGTCAGGGTTAACAGGGTTCAATCACCTCCTTCTACAAAATTGTACATTATCTTGTAGGATTATTTCAAAAGCTGGTGACTGGCAGCTTAAAAGCTGCTGCTGCTTTTCATCCCCAGCTTGAAAGACCGGGGTTCACACGGCTTCACGCTATAGTTATGTTTTTATGCGTCAACCAGTGAGTGTAACTAATTCTGCTGCACTTTGGCAAAATATGATGATGGACGATCGCTCCCCGATGATAACTCCTAACCTTTCAGCGCTTTACCGCGGCGTCAGCGAGATTTTTCCCGATCGACCTGATTCTAGCAACCCTGACGAAAATTTAGCCCAACTGCTGGCAAAAGTCGATCGACCGTTGCGCGTCAAACTGGGAATTGACCCGACAGGGAGTGACATTCACTTGGGTCACAGCATTTGCGTCCGCAAGCTGCGAGCTTTTCAGGATGCCGGTCACACAGCCGTACTGCTGATCGGAGATTTTACCGCAAGAATTGGCGATCCGACAGGGAAGTCGGAGATGCGCAGCCAGTTGACGGCCGAACAAGTGGCGGAAAATGCCAAGACTTATTTAGACCAAGTGCGTCCGATTTTAGATTTTGACACACCCGGACGTTTGGAAATTCGCTACAACTCCGAGTGGTTGTCGAAATTGGACTTGGCGAAGATTTTGGAACTGCTGGGGACGATGACGGTGCAGCAGATGCTCGCTAAAGAGGGATTTGATAACAGGATGCAGCAGGAAAATGCAATTTATCTGCACGAGTTTCTGTATCCGCTGATGCAGGGTTACGATTCGGTGGCTTTGGAAGCGGATGTTGAATTGGGGGGAACCGACCAAAAGTTTAATATTGCGGTGGGGAGAGATTTGCAGCGACATTTTGGGATGAAGCCGCAGTTTGGTTTGCTGATGCCGATTTTGATCGGGACTGACGGCGTACAAAAGATGTCGAAATCTTTGAGCAATTATGTGGGTTTGTCGGAAGACCCGCTGACGATGTATTCTAAGTTGGAGAAAATTGCTGATAGTTCGATCGCCCAATATTTTGAACTATTGACAGATTTGCCGCTTGATGAATTGCCAGAAAATCCGCGAGAAAAACAGAAACTTTTGGCTGTGGATGTGGTGCGCCAGTATCGGGGGAAGGAAGCAGCATATCGCGCACAACAAGATGCAATTGCGCTGGTTAAAGGTGCTGCGGGACAAGCTGATGCTGTGGCGGAGTTTTCTTTGGCAAACGTGCAGTTTCCGGCTAAGTTGTTTTATATTCTGAGTGCTAGCGGGCTTTGTAAAAGCAGCGGTGATGCGCGGAAGTTGATGCAGGGCGGCGGGGTGAAGTTGGAGGGCGATCGAGTTTCTGATGTTAATCTTACTTTTGAATCACCTGTTGATTTATGCGGTAAGGTTTTGCAGGTTGGGAAGAATAAGTTTGTTCGATTGGTGTCTTGAGTCTATTTTTTTACCGCCGATAAACGCAGATGAACGCTGATAATAGAATTATTGTTGCTTTGGATGTTTCGAGTCAAGAAGAGGCGATCGCGCTTCTGGACAAACTCCCGCAAGTATCTTTCTGGAAAGTGGGTTTGGAACTGTTTGTGAGCTCCGGGCCGGGGATTTTGGAAATTTTAAAACAGCGGGAAAAGCGGATTTTTCTCGATTTGAAGTTCCACGATATCCCGAATACTGTGGCTGGTGCTTGTCGGGCTGCTGCTAAGTACAATGTGGATTTATTGACTATCCATTCTACTTGCGGTAAAGATGCTTTGAAAGCGGCACAGTTGGCTTTGACTGAAGGGGCGGCGGCTGTGGATCAACCGAGTCCTAAGTTGATTGCAATTACGCTGTTAACGAGTTTGAATTCGCGACAGTTGGCTTTTGAGTTGAAAATACCTTTGGAGTTGCCGGAATATGCTTTGCACATGGCATTGTTGGCTAAGGAAACGGGTTTAGCTGGTGCTGTTTGTTCTCCGCAAGAGGTGGAACAGTTAAGAATGAGTTGCGGGGATGATTTTCTGTTAGTTTGTCCCGGTGTGCGTCCGAAATGGGCCGATGGGGGCGATCAAAAAAGAGCGATGACTCCGAAGGCTGCTTTGAAAGCAGGTGCGGATTATCTGGTGATTGGGCGGCCGATTACTGCTGCGCCCGATCCGGTGGCGGCTTTTGCGCGTATTTGTGAAGAGTTGGGATAAAAATAGGAATGTGTTTTTTTACCGCACATGAACGCCGATGAACGCCGATAGAATTTTATCTGCGTTCATCTGTGTTTATCTGCTGATATCTGCGGTTGCAACTCCGACTGTGGCAGTTAATTTTGTCAAAACTCATGCTAACAGTATAAATGCCAGTCGGTATGGTTTGTTAGTGCGATCGCCCTGTCCCGCTGATTTAGAAACTTTGGTCGATCGCCTGTTGCAAGATTTGCCGAGTTATGCTAATCGCGTAATTGTGCGATCGCACTTTTCTCCTAACACTAATACACCGTCCAGTTACGCGCTGCCTCAAATAATTTTAGCCGGTCGCCCGGAGTTTGAACCGTTACCTTTAAATTTTGGGGATGCACTTCCTGAAAATGCCAGTCAAGTTTTCATTACGACTTTGGAACGGCAGTATCGCGAGGGAAAACGAGTGGAGATTCAGCAGTATCACTGGCTGTTTTTTATGAAAACTGAGAACGGTTGGGAGTTGGCAAAAATCGTTTCTCGGTTTGGTACTGCGGCCGATATTCGTCCTTTATTTGAGCAAGATAGTGAGAAAAGCGCAATTGCTGAGGCTATTCGTTTGTGGTTGCGCGATTGTCAGGCAAAGCCATAACTTTCGCTGGTTGCGATTATTTTTTTACACTTAAAAATAGCCTCTTGAGAGCACGTCATCTTCGTCTAGTTCATCTTTACCAATCATCCCTTCAATCTCCTTTAAAAATCTCATAAAAACTTCCGGTGCAAAGGGGTTGTTATCGAGATGGTTGACAAAAGAATCTTTATTTTTTTTTCTTCCCTTTACCGTACTAAAATCCTTTCTTATATTAGACGTTAAGCGTTTGGCTTTTCTCAAAATTAGTATCTCATCAATAGCTGTGAGTGATGAGCTAATCGGCGACATATCAAGCCACTCACATAGCAAGAAATACTTGGCTCCTGGTACACTCACTTTTATATCCAGGGCAGTTGCTACGCCCTCTTGAAACATGGTCTTATCAAGATTTGTTTTACACTCAGCCGCAACATAAGCAATATTTGCCTCGCGGGAGGTAGTCTCCTTAAAATCTTGGTTATGAGAGGCTTTTAGAAATATTTTTCTACTAATCGCAAAATCTTGATCCTTGGCTCGAATACTCATCCCACCGCCTTTTGGACTGAGTTTTAAACTTGACTCAAATCGTAGTGATGAAAAACACTGTGTTGGGCCAAAGGATAATTCTTTGTCCTTTAATGAATCTGCAAAGACGGTTGTAACTAAGATAGGTATAAATTCTTCAATAATTGAGTTGTCAAGTTTTAATTGCCCTTTTTGACGGTACAAAAAATCATCATCACTGTCAAAAATTAGTTCAACGTCAATGTATCGCTTATAGGAGGTTAGATGGGATACCATCTCTGGAACAACTTCCAGATCATCCGCCCTGATGTTTTTAAGCGTTTCCAACCATTTTTTATAGTGTTCGATTGCTTGATTAACACGCCGTTTATCTGTAGGAGGTAATTTCTCGTTATCAAGTAATGCTGCTAGTTTTTCCCCATGTGGTTGAGTTAAATTAAACATAATTTTCTGCTTTTGGGTTGAGTATTTCAATGGTTTTTCGTGAACGCTGCCGATCGAAATAAGGTGAGGGCTGTACTGTGGCAGCCTTATCGATAGCATCCTTAATATCATATTTTACTTGTTCATTCGCTACAGAATAAGCAGATATTAAGGCTTCTACAGAAAGAGCTCTGGCTTGATGTATGTCAAAATAATACTGTAAGTCTTCTCTTTTTGTAAAATGTAGTATATCTTCTTTGATAGTTTTTCCATAGCGATTTACAAAACTTCTTTCTTGACGGATATCTAAGCTAATCCCCAATACTTGACGAGCAACTTCTGCAACTAACTCCCCGTTTAAAAAAGGCGTCCCTCTAATATTTGATTCTTTACCTAGTACAAATATCATTCTACTGTTAGGGCTGCATATTCTTAACAGTTCTTGCAAAGTATAGGCGATGTCTAAGCAATATTGAATCACAGTTAGAAATCTATTACTTCTATGCTTGCGATTAGAACCAAACTCTGATTTTGCCACCTCTAAAATTTTCCAGTTTAGTGCCTCAGTAGAACCGCGATACTGCTGATGATAGTTAAATACATTGATATAAGGGGGGGAGGTAATCACAAGATTGACGCTGGAGTTTTGTAAGGGAACGTGTCTTGCATCGGCATTATAGGCATTTATCGGCTTTTTACTATAGGGTAGTTTCAGGACAAAAGTAGCGATATTTTCCGCAAGTGTAAAAACTCTTGATTTGGTAAGTTTTTTGTTGTCTAAGTCTAGCAATATCACTAATACTTCATGTAGAATATTAAGGAATTTTTCTTCGTCATCAACGGCTACGTCTACAATTTTATCTATTAAATCATTGGGTGTAATTTCTTTTTGTATTGTTTGGAAGAGTGGCATTCTCTCCCATATCTCTGTTTTTAGTTGACTGAGAAAACAATTGATACATTTTTCACGCTTGCTTGGTGAAAGAGTGATGAATTTATAAGTGTTAGCTAGGATTAAAGCTGCTGGATTGATTTCTGTTCCGCAGGCTTCCAGTCCGAATCTTCCTGCCTCATATAAAACTGTTCCACTACCTAAAAATGGATCGAAAATCACACTATTTTTAGTGGCATATTTCTCAATTAAAGTTTCGATGAACTGGGGGGAAAATTGCCCTTTCCAAGGAAGTGGATTAGTACGTTGTTTATCTTCAATGTCTAAGATTTCTTGAGGAATTTCTTGTCTATTGATAGGAGTTTCACTAAAAATACTAGAGACAACCATAATTCGGATTTTTACTACGGGGCGTGAGTTTATAAATGGAAAGCGGGAACTTGTTTTGTAGATGGCAGGTAAAAATCAGAGATGGTTGGTGAAACCAGCCCCCTACCAATTGCGAATGAAAATTAATTATAATTTTTCGGTGGATCGGGGCGGCTTTTAAGATTGTGGGTAAAAATCAGAGATTTTTGGTGAAACCAGCCCCGACAAATCAACCCGAAAAATTCATTACATTACAATGGCTATTTTAATTCATCCAATTTAGCCTTGATAGCCTGCATATCTTGCCACATAAACCATTTCGGAGTTTCCGGTTCGCGGGAGGGATTTCGCAGTAAGTACGATGGGTGAAAAATCGGCATACACAAACGATTTTCCCATTCAATCCACTGACCTCGGATTTTACTAATGGGCCGCTTGTCGCTTAGCAAACCTTTGAGGGCTGTTGCACCGGTTAATAAAATAATTTTGGGGTCTAAGATGCGAATTTGTTCTAGCAAGTAAGGTTTGCAAGCTTCGATTTCTTTTGCTGTCGGAGGGCGGTTGTTGGGAGGGCGACATTTGATGACGTTGGCAATGAATACGTCGGTTTCTGCACTCAATCCCACGGATTCTAAAATCTTATCTAACAGTTGGCCCGATCGCCCGACGAAGGGCAATCCGGTTTCGTCTTCGTTTTGTCCGGGCGCTTCTCCCACAATCAAAATTGAGGCTTGAGGATTGCCGCGCCCGATGACAGCGTGAGTGCGCGTATTGCCCAATTCGCAGCGGTGACAGCGGTTGCAGTGCTCGCCGATTTGTTCCATATTTTGATAAGTGCCGGGAGGAATCGGAATTTTGGCATTTGCTGGTATTGAGTCAGTTTGGAAAGTGGCACTTTGATTGTTGTCAAAAAGGCTCAGTTGCAAGTCGCTGGACATAAATTTTACAATTAGGGAGATTTTTTTGAGTCTAGAGTTTATAGTTTAGATCGGGTTTGGTGATTTGAGTTTGGCTAGAAGCTTGTATGCGATCCTGTCGATCGCACAATCTCAAATTAATACTCGCAAGTCTCACATTATTTCGTTGAGCTCGTACCGGCAAAAATATGTTCTCTAACCCGTTTTTTGACGATCGCGCCGATGCTGGCGAAAAACTGGCCGAGGCAGTTCTGGGCGAGCTCGGTAAGTTGAATTTAACGGCACAGGAGGCTGTTAAACCGATTGTTTACGCCTTGCCGCGCGGAGGTTTGCCCGTTGCTGTGCCGATTGCGCGCCGCTTGGGCTGTCCTTTGGATGTGGTTGTCGCCAAGAAAATTACTCGCCCAGATAATTTAGAATTGGCGATCGGGGCTGCAACTGCTGACGGCCACGTCCTCTGGCAAAAGCAAAAGCAGCACAATTTGCGCTTGCAAAAATTAGCACTGCCCCTGGCTCAAAATAATGCTCAATCTCTGCTGGCGGATTTGTCTCCGGGACGGCCAAATGTCAGCGCGGCGGGGGCTTTGGCGATTTTGGTGGACGATGGCATTGCTACGGGGATGACGATGGCTGTGGCGGCGCTGGCATTGCAGTCGCAGCAACCGGCGGCTTTGTGGATTTGTGCACCTGTCGCCCCGCTAGATTTGATGGGATTTTTGGCGCAAATGGGCGATAAGTCGATTATTCTGGAAACTCCAGACCCTTTTTACAGTGTCAGCCGCTTTTACGGGCAATTTCCGCAGGTTGAGACGGCGGAGGCTTTAAGGTGTTTGCAGCAACAAACTGAGTGGCGATCGTAGGTTAAGCTAGAATGCTAAATCCAAAAGCTCGATCGCTAAAACATGAGACCTTGGCAATATTGGTTGGACACTTTAATTCTGTCTACTCAGCACAATCCGCCTCGCTTTGTTGAGTTGGTGATGTTGACTTTGGCGATGATTTTGCTCGGGCTGTGGAGTGTAACATTGCAGTGGCAGTATTTAACGCTCTCTTTGAGTTATATAATTGGTTCGTCTTTTTCAATTTTGGTGCGGGAATCGATCGGCCCGCGGCCTCAATTTCAACTAACTCATCTGACAGCATTGGTGTTATTAATTATCAGTTTTTATAGTTTTGCTGAACTGATTAGATAGTTAAGGCTGTTTTGAGTTGTAGAGGCGGGTTTTACAATAGACCTCTTGCGAAAGTCTCAGGCGAGGGCTAATTTGTCTTCAAAGAAAGTTCATAATTATAAATACCAGCGATCGACATTAAATCTTAATCCGAAGCGTCTTCTTCGATTCCGATATCTTGATGAAAGTATTCTAAATGTATTTAAACTTCGATGTATATTTTCAATGATGATTCTGTCTTTTGCCAGTTGCCGATTGAAAACTTTTTCGGCTTGACTCAGTTTTTTGTTTTTGGGTTTTTTGAGCGGTGTTCTACTATTAGAATGAATATTTTTGACTCCTTGATAACCTTTATCACCTAGCAATTCAACTTCTTGATTCATCCCTATCTTGCTTTTTTTAAACAAACTAAAATCATGCGTTTTCCCGTTACTAAAAGCTGTACATATTATTTCAGCACTTTTTTGGTTGGCTAAAACTTGCGATTTTATTGTATGATATTTTTGCTTACCACTATAATATTTTTTTTGCTTTTTTTGGGGACGCTCTATTTCATGCTCTGACACATCCACCGCTACAGTTTCTATCTCATTGTTACTTTGATAAAGAATCTTTTTGCCAGGTAAATTAAATAAACCTGAATTCATTAAAGCTTTCTCAGTTCTAATTACAATTCGATAAGCATTTGATTCATTAATACCCCATTTAATTCCTAGATGAAAAAAAGTAGGATATTCTCGCAAATAGGATAATGTCAGTAAGATTTGGTCTTCTACGCACAATTTACTTGGTCTTCCTGATTTTTTTTGAAGTATTTTTTCCGCTTTGACTATTTTTACCATTTCTTTGAATGTTTCTTGATGTACTCCACAGTAGCGTTTAAAGTCTTTGGGGGTTGAGTTTTGTAATTGTTCGTAATTCATATTATCAAGCTAATTTTTTCTTTTATTTTACTAGAGCGCTCGCACTTTCGCAAGAGGTCTAATCTCATTGCGAAGGTCGTGAAGCAATTGCATAAGGGAGCATCCCAATTTGGTAAAAAGCGTTTTTTAGGAGTGCGAGCGTCTCGCTCGCGGCTAGATCGCGAGCGTCTCGCTCGCACGCTATATCATCCAAATATATTATTCTGATGCAACCGTCCATGATATGAAAGCAAAAATGGGATGCTCCCATTGCATAACTTATATAGCAATCCTCAGCGGGTTGTGAACTAGATGTTTTTTTGAACGAACCGCGAAGACGCGAAGGAAGAGAAGATCGAGAGTTCACAAATCATTAGCCATCATCCTACATTCTGGTGGGATTGATGTAAAATTATGCGGTTGCCTGCTGGATCGAAGGCATAGATTTCTAGACCGTGAGCAGCTTTGATAATTTCTCCGGCGGGCGGATATCCTAAAGCCCAAATTCGGGCGATCGCCGTTTCGATATCGCTAACTTCTAAACACAAACTCATGCCTGTTTTGGCTCGATTGGCAAATTCCGATTTGTGGGAATCTTTGGGTTTGAATATGCCGAGTCTTAAGCCGGGGAGTTGAAATTCAGCATAAGTATTGGGAATATAGGGGTTTGGTTCTAGGTCGATAAATTTTGTGTAAAATTTAACGAGAACTTCTTTATCAAGGTCGGCTAAAGTTACTAGGGCGGCGCTGTATTGGAAACTCATATAAATTGGTAATGGGTAATTGGTAATGGAAAATCGCTTTATATTTACAAGAGATTAGCCTTCTCAAGTCTTTCTAGCACCCAATTTTCAACATCATCTTCTGCAAGAATTTTAGCACCAAGTTCTGAGTACGTCGAGGTAGCTTGCTGATAAGTTTGCTCAAGTTTTTGATAGTTGTCAACGTCTTTTTTGGGCTGTAGCGCCACAATTGCAATAGGAAAATCAGGCTGAAACTGTTTTACATCAGTAATCATCCAAGACAAAGAGTTTTGCAGGTGTTCGGGTATCTTCACCTCAAATGATATACCGTGTGCTGCCAAGTAAGGTCGCCCATTAGCAACAACCGCATCAAACTTGTGCTCCATATGACCACCCTGCACTGAATAACTTGTTTTTAGGAGCTCTTTGGCATCATTTTTCACATACTGTTTAAAAACCTTTCTGAATTTAGCAGTGGTTAATCTAGCAGCAGCTTCGCGGTCGCGCCTATGAGGTTTTTGAGAATTCAAATCCACCAAAAAATTACTAGCAATATCTTCTAGTAAACTATCCACATCCTCCAACGAGCCGCGAGGTTCTGTCCACTGAATACCCGAGAGCCAATCACGGGCAATTTTATTTAAACGTTCCTGATAAGGAGCATCTCGATTATCCCCGGGAAAAATCAACCCAGAGTCAGCGGCTTGGGACATTCGCTGAGCAAACTCTTTCAAGAAAGTAACATCTTCCATGCCAAAATGCCGCACCCGCTCCCAGTTTGTGAGAAACTGGACACGCACCTCTTCTTCGTTGAAAGCAACAACGCCAATATTAATCCGTTCGTTAGCAATTGGATTGGGAACGTATTGAACGATACTATACTTACTTGCCATTGTTTCCGCCTTTTTGTCGGACGAGCGTGCCTATCAGAGCGCCAGTAAATCCTGTCTTCTTTTAACAAGATACTCTACCAGGGTAACACGCTCGTCAATTGTAAGTCCCCATTCGCTGGGTGGAGCAGCCACAGCTTGAATAATCGTTTCTTCGCTGACAGCATCGAGAAGCGGAAGTCCCTGGCGAATCTCCTCTAGCTTTAGTTTACAATTAGAAACAAGACGATGGTTGATCTCAGCACTAGCAGCTTCGAGCAAGTCGCGCTGGTTCCACTCTGGGCCGCCTGGAAAAAAATGGCCGTGATCTACAGAGTAAACCAAATTGGAGCGAGCATTTTTATAGATGAATTGATAATCATTAGCATAGACCCATCCGTACAACAAAATTAGCAAAGCAAACCTTTCGCGGTTTTCTGGCTGGTTTGTGTAGTTGATTTCTTCTCTTTGGGAAGAACATTTAGGTATGTAAAGCGTAGCATGAGCCGTCCCAGGAGTCAAATAGGAAAATCTAGAATCTTCAGCAATTAGTTCCTCAGAAATTTCCACAATACAAGGTTCTCCCACAGGTGCTCCGATTGCCATACCGAGTCTTGCTATCACCTGATCGTTGACGATTTGACGCCCAGCTTGTTGCCCCTTAATGACATATTCGCACTTATCAATACCGCGTGCTAAAACTGGACGAGCCGCAGAATCCCATCCTGAACGAAAGGTAATGATAATTATAGGATCTTCACCTCGATCGATTCCTGCTTCTAAACAATCTTTCCACCTTTTTCTTGTCTCTTGCTTAGTTTCTGCACGATCGCTCACAATAATATTTCGCAGTCATCAATCTGCTGGATTTTTATACATTATCACTTTATATAGCAAGACTAAAGGATTTGTCAACACAATATTTTATCGTGCTGCGAAGAACGCAAAGGAAGAGGAAAGAAAGGGTTTATGAATTCGGCAAGGATGGCTATACCTTTTTAAAATGCTTTAATTCGTCCGACTATTTGAATTTTACCTTGTCGATCGCTTTTGAGAATCACAGCTTCGCCGCTTTGCGGTACAATATCAGTAATCGCGGTAATATTTACTTGATGCGTTACCATAATAATCGCGCCTTTAGTGTTGCGGTTGTCAACAATTAATTTGCGAATTGCTGCTGTTTGTCTGGCTTCTTTGCTGCTGTCGCTAAAGAACGAGTTCAGCGCTGGGAAGGGTTCGACTTTACCTAAATTTATCAGTTTTGCTGTTTCTAAACACCGACACCACTGACTCGATAAAACTCTGGCAACTTTGATGTTGCGGTTGCGAAATTCGGCTCCAATTTCCTTGGCTTGGGTTCTTCCCTGTGCTGATAAATTGCGCTGGGTGGAACAGTCACCCAACTTAAAGTTAGCAGGATCGCCGGTGCCTGGGGCGATCGCGTGTCGCATTGCTACCACCAACCCCGTCTCATCCCGCTGCAACAATTGCCACCCTGCTTGAGTTTGCGCGTTGGTTGCTGCGTCAGAACTTGCAGTTGCAGTAATTAAGCCGATCGACAATACTAAAGCTAGCGAGCCGAAAAACCCTTTCCAGTTGAGGTAAATCCGCGCAGCCATTGTTGCAGAAGTTAGAAATTAACTTATCATATTATAATACAACAAATATTGCTCTATGGAACTCACCAATTTTATTGCTCTGTCTGTCATTGTTGCCCTCGTGTTGGGGATTGGGTTGGGAACAATGACTTGGGCTTACTTCGGCAATGGCAGCATTTCTGTACTGTTTAAAGAACCCATTTTAAGTTTACCAGAATTTCCAGCTACCGACGCAGGGAGCAAAGCTTCGGTTTATTTTCAACAAGGAATTGAGGCTTATCAGTCGGGAAATTACCGCAAAGCCAAAGATAAATTTACCAGCGCTTTAGAACAGGTTTCAACTTTGCCAGAAGCTTACCACAATCGCGCCTTGGCTTTTGCGAATTTGCGATCGGATGACGAAGCTGTTGCAGATTTGATCCGTGCGAGCGAATTATACCAACAGCAGGGGACTGGATTTGCGATCGACACGATTAAACAAAATCTGGCAGCCTTGAAGCAGCGCAAATTAGAGCGAGAAAAGCAAAAAGCAGTAGCGACAGGTTGAAACACTCGGACTATGCAGTAGTAAGGTGCGCCGTGCGCACCCTACAAGTAGAATCGTAAGTCATAAAATAGTCAAAATTTAATATTATCCCTCGATCTTAAACTTGTCTATCATCTTCTATTTGGTCGATTTTAGAAATCATCATTTCTCGGCTAGATGCCACAACTCGATAATTAGTAATTGGATCGTAAGCTTCCCACTCTTGAGTCACTTCGCTGTCTTGCCACAAAAACCATTCCCGATAAATTTCGCCGTCATCAATGTCGCCGCACAAGGGAAGCCAATCATCTCCTCCCAAGCTATCAAACTCTCCTCCTACTAAATCAATCCAAGCTGCAAGAATACAAGATTCAATAGCATTATTGTTAACAGTAACGGTGTTAGATTGAAGAGAAGTTTCGGGAAAACAAAGTGTGGATTTCATAAGCTGTACCTGAATGTTATGTTATTAATTTATAAAAAAATCCTCTACCGCAGTGACAGCAGAATGCCACAATCCCAACCTCCACAGTTCCCACAAGAAAAAAACATTGACCCCCAAAGCGCTCAAGTGCCGCTGCTGTATAACTTGAGAGCGCTTTGAGGTCAACTCGCAGCAGAGGCTTAATTGAGCCAATTTGCCAACTGGCACAGCAGAAAGCCCGATCGACCAAATATTGCGGGCGAGGGCGATCGCGCATTAAGGAGCGAAGACAGCGCGACTGCCAATTGTATACTTGGTAAGTTGGCGAGTTTCAGTACAGTTTTTGTGGTAAAATAAGCAGCAACCGGACTTTCATACCGACAGCTCGGTCTTGTCAAAAGCTTTCCAATCGTGGTGCGATCGCCAGTTGTGATTTATTGTTAATTTTGCGAAGTCCCGATCGACTGTTAGGGAAAAAAATTATGCAAGCAACCAACCAAGAAAGAATTATCGATCTGACAATCCACTATACCAACGGCAAACAGCAACACTTCCAGTTCAGTGCGCCAGAGGGAACAGTAGGAGAGCAAGCAACTTTAGGCACTCGCCTGCACAAAATGTTGACGGCAGACCCGATAATTCTCGAATTGGCAGATAAACTGGTAGTTATCCCAGTTCACAACATACAAAGTATTGAAATATCGCCGATTCCTTCCAAATTGCCAGAGGGTGTCCTTCACCCTATGCGAGAAATCCAGAAATAGCTAAGGTGTTCGGCATCTAAATTCAACTGAAAAGGCGGGCAAGATGCCCACCCCACGCAAGCTTTTAATAAACAGAAATGTCCCAATTAAAGGCGCGACTACTTATTACAGCTAACAGATTGAAACTACCCAAAAACTTGTCGATCGCAGGGACGGTATATGTCGCGTGAGTGAGGGGAATAATTGCAGATTTCGCAGACTTTGACTTACCAGAAAAAATGCTAGAACTTCACTGTCACACTACTTATTCCGACGGCACTCTCACCCCTGCCGAACTCGTAGCCGCCGCCGCGTCTTCGGGGGTTCGCGCCTTGGCCGTCACCGATCACGATACGATGTCGGGTTGGGATGAAGCCTTCGCCGCCGCTGCTTTGCACGGTATAGAAATCGTCCCCGGACTCGAACTCAGTACAGTTCACAACGGCCGATCGCTGCACATTTTAGGTTTTTATCCCGATGCAAATAAGTTGCGAGTTCCTTTGAACGATCGCCTGGAAGGAAGGTTTCGCCGATCGCAAGAAATGGTAGAAAAATTAGCAGCAATGGGATACGCGATCGAACTGCCAAAAACATCCCCAGGAATGGCACCGGGACGGCCTCACATTGCCTCTGCGCTAGTAAAAGCCGGTCACGCCAAATCATCGCGAGAAGCATTCGATCGCTGGTTGGGAGATGACGGCCCGGCTTATGTTCATTACGAGAAATTCTCGATCGCCGAAGGCATTGATTTACTGAAAAGTTGCGGCGCAGTACCAGTGTGGGCTCACCCTTATTTATTTCGCGGGGGCGCTGTGGAGGAAGTTTTAAAAGAATTAGTAGATGCGGGTTTAATGGGAGTTGAAATCTACCATCCCAGCCACAGTTCCAGCCAAATCCAAAAGTTGAAAGATTTGTGCCTTCACTACGGTTTGCTGGCAACTGGTGGCAGCGATTATCACGGCCCCGATCCTGAAAGGAAAGCAGCAGATAGCACCCAATTGAATATGCTGCATTTGCCGTTAGAATTACTGGAACCGATTAAAATTGCTGCGGCGAGTTTGAAATAGTTTGTAAGCTGTTCTGCGTTTGGATTAAACTTTTTGGGGGCGTCGGATCGACGGCCCACAAGAGTTGGCAGTAACTGTAGGGTGCGTCAGCTTATATTAGAGTAAATGGGAACAATCAAGCCATGCTGACGCACCCTACTAAAAACTGATAAAAATCAAAGGAAACATAAATTAATATGAAGTTAGCGAGTAATTTCAGTTGAGTTAATGTTAGGGTAGGAGTAAGGTTTAACTACTCAGCGGAGTTTATCATGAGTACAGAAGACAGAGCGAAGGCGATCGGCAAAAATTTAGAAGGCAAAGCTCAGGAAATTTTCGGCAACATCACGGGCAACAAAAAAGACCAGGTTGAAGGCCAAGCCAAACAAGCGGAAGCTGCGGCCCGCCACGCAGCAGAAGATGCTAAAGATGCTGTGAAAAATCTGACAGATAAAGCCAAAAGGTCGATCGACAAATTGTAGAAACCGCGCTATACCAAATCCGGGCTAATAGAATTCGCTTCATATCAAATCCTGTGTCATCAATTGGGTTTGATATGATTTATTTTTGGAATGTGCATAAAACTGGGTGACTCCTGCGATATCCCTTCAAAAGCGCAATGGAGAAGTCCCTATTGTAAACCCGCCTCCACCCAACTCAACCCTAAAATTCATTACAATGAATCAATGGAAAATATCTAATTGAAAAGACATGACTCAAAATAATTTACTGTCTCGCATCTCAATCGACTCGAATATCTGCTTTGGCAAACCCTGTATTCGCGGCCATCGCATCTGCGTTTCTCTAATTCTTGACTTTCTCGCTAGCGGAATGACTTTTGAAGAATTGCTTGAGGAATATCCGGGAATTGAACGAGAAGACGTTTTGGCTTGTATTGCTTATGGGGCTGAGTTGGCAAGAGATTGTTATGTGGAAATTCCTGTGGTTGAAAAAAAGGTAGTTTTAAAGTGAAGTTAAAACTTGATGAAAATTTGGGCAGCATCCGCGTTGTTTCGATAGCTATGAGACAGGGAATTAATTCCCTGTCGGACTTTCGGGAAAACGCGCTATTTCATCCACATTAATCCGAGTTTATCTCCGCTTAAAAATCGGGTTCCGCGGCTAAAAGCTCGATCGCCAAATCCATCCGATCTTTCCCCCGCGCCAGAAAACCTTCGCACTGCTGCAAACACTCCACAGCCACCGCAAACTGCTCGAAAACCTCTTCTAGAGGCAACTCTCCCGATTCCACCCGATCGATAATCGCTTCAATTCGATCGACCGTTTCCTCATAATTCCAGTCAGACTGGCGCAACTGCGAATCAATCATAACTTTTCTTCCGCATCCAATACTTCTACAATCTTAACTTTCAGCACGCCCCGACTCAACCTCACAGTCAATTCCTCTCCCAATTCCAAACCGTCAGTTGTGCGGACGATCGTACCGTCACTTTGGATTACCGCCGCATAACCCCTTTGCAATACCGCCGCCGGATTCAGTGCGGATAACTTTTCTTGCAATACCTCCAGTTTACCAGTTGCTTGCCGCAAAGTTCGGGATGTCGCAGGCAAACGTTTTAATCGATTTTGTAACAGTTGCAAATGGTCTTCTTCTGTCTGAAATCTTGCCCGCACAGCGTTTGCTAAATTGACCATTCGCTGCTTGTGTTCAAAGTAAATATCTGCTAAAACTGGTACAGCTTGAGCCGCCGCCGCAGTCGGAGTGTGGGCTCGTTTATCTGCTACTAAATCGGCGAGAGATTCGTCTCTTTCGTGTCCGATTCCTGTAATAATTGGAATTGTACAATTGGCGATCGCCCTGACAACTCTCTCATCATTAAAACAAGCCAAATCTTCCGCAGAACCGCCGCCCCGCCCTAAAATGATCACATCAGCCCTACCGTCCAATTCTACACGGGCGATCGCCCTAGCAATGGCAGCAGCAGCCAATTCTCCCTGTACCAAAGTCGGCGACAGCAACACCCGCAAACCTGGATATCTTTGGGCTAGAGTGCGCTGAATGTCTCCCCAAGCAGCGCCAGTATCGGATGTCACCACGGCAACAATTTGCGGGTGTGCGGGAATCGGGCGCTTTCTGGCGGGATCGAAGAAACCCTCAGCATCCAAGCGCGATCGCAATTGCTGCAACCGCAAAGCCTGCAATCCTTCCCCAGCCGGCAGCGATTGCACAACAGTCAACTGGTACTCGCCGCGATTTTTGTAAACCCGGATGCTTCCCAAAACCAGCAACTGTTCGCCTTTTGCGGGCAACTTCAATAATTTTTGCCGCTGAGAATTCCACACCACGCAGCGAATCGCAGCGCTTTTGTCGGTGTCGCACAGAGTGAAAAAGCAGCCGCTGGGGTGGTGCGAAACGTTCGACACCTCGCCTGTCAGCCAAACTGATTGCAGGTTGCGATCGCCCTCCAACAAGTCTTGCAGGTAAGATGTTAGTCCGGCAACAGATAAAGCTGTATCGGGAAGAATTGAAGTCATCCAATTTTAGATTTGAGATTTTAGATTTGAGATTTAGGCTACTATATCTAAAGTAATTTATTTGTAGCTCGATCTGGCGATCGTAAATTTAACTGCAAACAAACTAATGATATCAGATACAATGACTTCGATGAATGTGCTGCGCCAAGAGGCTGCGGCGATCGGCATTACCGAGGCCGAAGCCAGAAAATATGGCGACCTCCGGCATAAAAGAACTTGGTCTTTGGCGATCGAACATCACCTCTCGATGCAAGATTTTGCCGATAAAATAGAACCATCCTTCACAACTTCCGAACCCGATTCCTCCAGCGCACTCAACCACTCTCAGACTGCGGAGTCGAAAGACTACGGTATTCAGCTAACTGCGAATCTAGGGGAATCTAGAGTAACCAGGGAGAACCAAACAGCATCTCTTGCTTCGTTTCCACAACCAACAGAAGAAATCGGGCGATCGCACGGCAATTCCGACCACCGCAGCAACCAAAACCGAGGTTTTAAACAAGTAGTTCAAAACCACATTAAAGCATTAACCATTGCATCCGCCTCCCGCACAAATCAGCCCAATTCACAACTGGGCAATTGGGTTTGTCCCGATTGCGGCCCGGAGGGCGAATTGGGCTGTCACCTTTGCGCCGGAGAAGGCAATGTAGGCGACATTGCAGCTATTGGCTGGACGCTAGCTTATATGGAAATGTTGGGCTGTTCGGCTCGCGAAATAGAACCGCTCAGGAAAATTTCGCCTTCGTTAAATATTCTGGAATTGAATTTAAAAGTTTGTGTTGCTATTAAAAAAAGTAGCGAAGTTTTAGACAGAACGGAAAAATGGGTAATAGGGAATCGGTAATTGGGAATTGGACGGAGCGAAGCGGAGGGATGAGGCATGGGGCATTGATTATTAGTTGCGCTCCCCACACATAACAACTAACAAATAACTAACCTAAAAATTACTCCAAATTTAGTATTGATTGCAGTTTTTTCAAAGCAACTTCCAAATCGTCGTTGACAACCTGAAAATCAAATTCTCCCGCCGATTCAATTTCCTCTTTAGCCCGCAGCAACCGACGGGCGATCGCACTTTCGGAATCTTGACCCCGACTCCGCAGCCGCCGCTCCAATTCTTCCCAAGAAGGAGGTAAAATAAAAATTCGCAGCGCCTCTAGAAACTTATTTCTAATTTGCCTTGCTCCTTCGAGCTCAATTTCGAGGATTACCCATTTTCCCTCACCAATTCCTTGCTTGAGACCAAAATAAGGAGTACCGTAAAAATTACCCGCAAACTCGGCCCATTCCGCCAAATCTCCAGCCTCAACCATTTGTTCAAAACGGCTGCGGCTGACAAAATAGTAGTGCTTTCCCTCAATTTCTCCCTCGCGGGGCGATCGAGTTGTCACCGATACCGAAAGATACAATTCGGGATGGCGATTGAGGAGCGATCGTACTAGGGTGCCTTTCCCCACGCCGCTAGGCCCCGTCAGAACAATTAATTTACCGGATTTCATTTTTAGAATAGAAAGGTGTAACAATTCAAGTTTTCGCTTACTCTAAACTGTAAGCGCTCAAATTGCAACTGACAAACCTCAATCATCCCGACTTTGACCGTCTTTGCTCACCACAAAACGATTAGCAACCGTTTCCGGCTGAATCGCCGAGAGGATGACGTGACTCGAATCTGTAATAATTACCGCTCTCGTGCGGCGGCCGTAAGTAGCGTCAACCAGTTGTCCCCGCTCCCGCGCATCAGTAATAATCCGCTTAATTGGCGCTGACTCGGGACTGACAATGGCAATCACTCGATTAGCAGACACAATGTTGCCAAAACCGATATTAATTAATTGAATATCCATGAAAATCTTAATCTATGGGTGAACGACTAACTATCAATCCTTACTTTTTATCATATATACAAAGATTTTTTATGACAATCCTAAAATTCATCTCAACTAAGTTTTTTAGTTTGTACCTGAATTTTTTGTTTTTTTGATGCCGAGTACCGCGCTCTTTATCAAAAATTTAAAAAAGACTCGCTGTTGCCACTCTATATTCAAGATTCGGTAAAATCATCGATTTTTAGTTGCTAATAAAAGCATTAGCTGTATCGAGAAAACTGCCCGTAAATGTTGCGAAATATAAATTTAATTTCAGGGATAGGGAAATATAAGTATAATCAGCGATCGATGACAGCAAATATTCGCAAAAGCTGGTTTGCTCAGCCTTCAACCTAAACTAAAAGCCTCTGGCGATCGCACTTTCTGCCCGATTTTTACCAAAAGATTGGCGATGATATGCCAAACTACAGATGTTTCTTGGATCGTGTTATACAATAAAATGGGTCGAGAGTGAAAATTTGAGTCCTATTAATACCAATAAAAAAAGTGTTGCTAGAATTATCAATTTTATAACTATTATGAAAATTTGCCGAGTCCCGCGCCGGACACGGCATTGCCGTTTCCCTAGAGATGGTAACACGATTATATGTAGCAATAGTTTTTGGGATTAGTATAAAAATCTGAGCGCTTTAGTCCTGACTAGAAACATTTTTAATTCAGCAAAAGTTACACCAAAAGTGGTTTTACGTGTGAATTATAGCGATAAGGTGCGCCCATAATATCATGTCCGGTCGATTACCCGAAATCAGGTAGGGGGGGTTCACCAACAATATCTGCCAATAATTGACAATCTCAAAAACCCGCCCGGCCGGGATATTACGGTCAATCGATCGGACATGATATAAACACCCTAAACATAAAGGATAAGCTGTCGCGCATTTAAATTGCATAGTCGAGGCGGGCGGGAGGCCCACCCCACAATAGTTTGATTGTTTTGTGACATACAATTTAAATGCTGAACAGCTTATGCCTAAATCTTGTTTAACAAAAAACCGGGATTAATGCAGATAAATTCACCCGCATTAATCCGCAGTTATTCCACACTTAATTAAGCCGCAACTAAACCACTGTGCCTCAACAAAGCGAGGGTGCTCGGTTCGCGTCCCCGGAAAGTCTTAAACACTTCCATCGGGTGCAAACTGCCGCCCAATCCCAACACTGTATCTCGGAAGCGCTTGCCTGTAGATGCGATCGCACTTTCATCTTCCAAACCCGCTTCCTCAAACGCCGCAAAAGCATCAGCGCTGAGCACTTCCGCCCATTTGTAACTGTAATATCCCGCCGCATAGCCGCCCGCAAAAATGTGTCCGAAAGCGCACAAAAATGCGTCTTCTTTTAGAGGAGACAAAACAGTCGTAGTTTTAGCGATGCGGTTGCGGACATCGGCCACAGTTTCGCTGCCGCCCGATCGATAGCGGTGGTGCAATTCAATGTCAACGCTGCTAAAATGTACTTGCCTGAGCATGGCGGTGCCGCTCATGTAGTGGCGCGCTGCTAGCAGCTTTTGGTAGTAGTGTTCCGGCAAAGTTTCCCCGGTTTCGTAATGCTTTGCCATCCCGAACAAAGTAGCGCGATCGTAACACCAATTTTCCATAAATTGACTGGGCAATTCCACCGCATCCCACTCAACATTATTGATACCCGAAGCCCCCGGATAATCTACCGTTGTCAGCATATGCTGCAAACCGTGACCGAATTCGTGAAACAAAGTCTCTACTTCCAAAAAAGTCATTAAACTCGGTTTGCCGTCAACCGGAGGACTTTGGTTGCACACCAAATAAGCCACAGGCAACCGCGTGGTTGTCTTTCCGGCTTCCACAAATTTAGCGCGCACCACGCACTCGTCCATCCAAGCACCGCCGCGCTTTTCCTCGGGGCGGCTGTAGGGGTCTAAATAGAAATTGGCGATCGTATTTCCGGCTTCATCATCTATTTGGAAATAGCGCACATCTTCGTGCCACACAGGAGATTGACCGTCCGCCGCAGTTACTGTCACGCCGAACAGCCGCTTTACTAATCCAAATAACCCCTCTAATACCTGCGGCAAAGCAAAATAAGGCCGCAATTCTTCGGCACTAAAAGCAAATTTTTCTTCCCGGCGCCGTTCCGACCAAAAACCGATATCCCAGTGCTTCAAATCTCCAGCTTCCGGCGCGCCTTTTTCGGCAGCAAAATCTTTCAATTCTTCTAAATCTTTGACAGCCGCACTGTAACTAGCTAAGCGCAATTCTTCTAACAAAGCTTCCACTGCTGCAACGTCGGGAGCCATTTTGCTCGCCAAGCTCAATTCGGCATAACTGCTAAACCCGAGCAAAGCAGCTTTTTCCTGGCGCAAAGCTAAAATGCGATCGGTCAACGGCCAGTTATTCAATTCTCCGCTACTTGCTTTGCCGATCAAAGCTTTGTACAACTTTTCGCGCAACTCGCGGCGGGTGCTGTGCTGCATGAAAGGGGCGTAACTCGGAAAGTCTAAAGTGATCCGCCAAGGGCCGTTTTCGGCATCCGCATTTTCTTCGCCGGCGCTGCGAGCGGCTTGAGCTGCTAAACTCAACAAACTCGGCGGCAAACCGTCAATTTCGTCTTTGTTTGTGAGGGTGATGCTGAATGCTTTGGTAGCGTCGAGGACGTGATTGGAAAATTGGGTAGTAATTTCCGCCACTTCTAATTGAATGGCATTAAAACGCTCTTTTTGCTCGCCTTCTAAACCGACGCCGGAGAGTTGGGCGTCTCGGAGAGCGGCTTCGACAATTCGCTTTTGAGCTGACTCTAAGCTGTCCCAATTTTCGCTAGCCCGCAGCGCTTTAAAAGCTTCATAAAGCGGTTTGCTTTGACTGAGCTTGCTCCAAAATTTTACTACTTCCGGCTGCACTGTTTCGTGAGCCGATCGCAGTTCCGGGCTATTTTTCACCCCCATCAAATGTCCGACAATGCTCCAGCTCCAATTTAAACGTTCTCCGAGCCGCTGCAATGGTTCTACTAAGCCGCTCCAAGTCGGTTCTACAGACGATTCTAAGGCAGCTAGCGAGGCTTCTAGTTCGGTCAGCAGTTGGGTAACAGCGGGGACTACGTGTTCTGGTTCGATCGCGTCAAATGGAGGCAATCCTTGACCGATTAGTAACGGGTTATCAGCAATAGTTACGGTTGCAGTCATTGATTTTTCTTGTAGCAGGTTGAAAACAGGTGAACTAGACAGATTAGCTTTTAATCTTTTAACACAGTTGTCGATAAAGTTGGGAGGTAAGTAAGTAGGGACACGGCATTGCCGTGTCCCTACTTGGAAGCAATGCCGTGTCCCTAGGGGGATAGCTCTCAGGTTTACTTTATAAACTTGCAATCTGCTATATAGCGGTTCTCAAAAAAGTGAGGTATGCCCTATGCCCTATGCCCTATGCCCTATGCCCTATGCCCTATGCCCTATGCCCAGTCGTACCTCATCTTTCTGAGAAAGGCTATATATCCTACACTCATTGGGATGCTCCCAAAAACTTGGATTCGAGCGGGCGAGAGTGTCTGAATGTATGAGTGTCCGAATCAAAAAGTCTTCCTTCTGACTGATGACTAATGACTACTGACGGTTCTCTGGTGTGTGCTGCAACTCCTTGACAACCGAGATTAAGCGCTTGAGGTGAGGTTTGACAACTTCTTGCTGCTCGTGTTCCAAACGGTGGATTTGAGCTTGGACGATCGACAAATCCGCAGTCGATTGGTGCGCGGGAGCTTGCAGTTGGCTTTGCAGATTTGCCATGACTTTCTGGATTTCCAAAAATCGAGTATTTACTGCTTCCCAGTCGTCTCGCGTGAGAGAAGTTTCTGCCAAGCCTTGCGTGGCGCTTTGCAGTTGCTCTATAGCCTGTTCCACAGCTTCGAGATTCGCCCGTTGGCCAACCGATAAATCTTGCAGTTGTTCGCTCACCTGCTGGCGGACATCGAGTACAGCAGACGCCACGATTTCTTGCAAAGAAGCTACCGACTCTCCCAAACTCAGCAACTGCCGCTGGATGTCGATCGACTCTTCAAAGCCCTCAGCCCTAGGCAGTGCATCCATTTGCTGGCGCAGCGCTGCAATATCTGCTGACAACTGCTTGCGCAATTTAACAATTACTGTCACGGCCGTTTTTTCGACCTTATTTACAGACTTTTGCACTTGGGCCATTTCCGAATTTTGATGAACCCGCACTTGCTGCTCGAACCGATACCGGTTAGCAACATTCAGCGACAAAGCCAAAGTTAAGGGAGCCACCCCGTAAAAAGCTTGACCCGACACAGCCACCGCCAGGGAACCCAAACCAGAGGCCGCCAGAGAGGCGTACTCTGCCACCTCCAGCCAGTGCCTTTGAGGGAAACTTGGCCTCAATTGGTTTCCCACAGAGGGGTTTGGCTTCCGCACGGCTCTTTGAGTCATAGTATTTTCTCGTTGTTGGTAAAGTTGCGAGACAGGGTGGAGCATCGATTTGTATCCTTTTTTCAGTTATATGTTTTAGATTATTTCTTGGCACTCTTCTATTTTTACCTTAGTCAGTAAGTTAAGAATGACTGACATATTATTATGTATTTGGGAACCTGCGGCGATCGCCCCCTAATTCCGGCTGTTAAAAGGTTCGCCCCAACGCGCTCTCTATTTTACAGGACGCGGGCGCGATCGGGTTCGGGCGATCGACTTTCGCCGCTGCTGTAGCCAACCCTAATACCAAACTTTGAGATTTGAGATTTGAGATAAAAAAAATGCGACTGCTGAAGGCGATCGGGGTTTGAAGCTGGAAGAGAGTTGCATTTTTGTTCGCCCATTGGTATAATCTACTCGTTCTCAATTGCCAGTCTCAAATTTACTGCAAAAATTGACAAACATGAGTTGTAAAGAATGAAGTCAGAAAAACCCGAAAATGCCGATCGGCTAAAGTCTATTTTTAGTATCGCAATCTTTATCATTCTCGTACTAGCCGTAGGCTTTTTAAGCGTTAATTTTATTTTAGCTGTTTATGCAAAATTTTCTTAAAATTAGGACTTAGCACGGGAGCCCAGAAACCGGGTTTTTGGCGAGAATATTTCGTCGCAGCCACAGATGAGCGTAAAAAACCCGGTTTCTGAGAGTCGGAGCAAGGGAGGACACCCCACCGTGCCGTTTCCCTACTTCACAATAAGCGTAGCTTGCGGGGCGGAACGCCATCGCGATGGCTGGGAACCGCAAGCGAGGAGGACACGGCAATGCCGTTTCCCTACCCCGATTAATTGTAGAGAAACGGCACTGCCGTGTCCTGACTTTGGGTAACATTAATTCTCCAAAATAATCGATATTTATAATCATTTCAACTGTAAAGATTGTGGTCTGGGTCTAGCCAGGCAATATAAAAAACATTTTCACTAAAAAATCCATGCACTCTGCCGTATTCATTAGCAGATATTTGAAACTGGTAGGGGATATTGATTAGGATATCTTCATTGAGAATACCAAAGCCATTAGGTTCAGTAGTATTTTTCCAAACTATGCCATGACAGCGCAGACTTTTACTCTGATTATTGATAATTTCTTGAGCGTTCAATTGTGACAAATCGCGCAGCCGTCTCAATAGAGATGCTAAATACTTAGCATCTCTACCACCAATTGAGAACTTATTTTTATCATCCTGATAATACCTGAAAGAAAAACTAACTCCTTCCGGTATTTTTACATCGAGACGATTGATGCTAGATAAAGATTCCTGGCGGCGTATATCTGCTTTCTTAATTTTCTTCGATGACACGGGTTTTGTAAAATTTTCTCATTGATTCCTTGGTAATAATAGCATGAGAAGGTTCATCTTTTGGCAAGTCACCTCTCGCTTTAATCCAAGGGTCTTCGCGTCGCACCATCAATTCTAACTCATAGGCATCGCAAAAGAAATATTCGTCGGATAACTCGTCTAAAAACTCTTGTACTTCTTTGGGAAACTCTGGTTTTTCGACTTCTTTCAGAATTGGCTTCCAGTCAAATTGTTCTTTGTATTCATAAAATAAAGCCGGGATAGTCGGCCCGTGAATCCAAGCTTCAAAATCTTCATCAAAAAGCGGTGTATCCTCAAAAGCTAAATACCATGCTTGGGCGTAGTACAAGAGTTTTTGTAGCTTGTGGTTGCTGAGATAGGAGCCTACGTCATTCGCGAACCAGATGTAGTAATCAGCGAGTTTGGAGGCTGTTGTGACTGTAGTTATTGTGGTCATATAACTCGACTCAATAAGTTTTGTATTCAATGATAGCACAGTCACCACCCTTTATGATTTGGCGGTTGAAACCGCTTCTTGTAAAACAAAGTCTGCCTCCGCAGACTAAGAAATAAAGGAGGTATTTAAGCCGGATTGGGTATAACTGAAATCTTACCCTCTGTCAAAAATTTGTAGGGGCGGGTTCACCAACAATAATTGCCTACTAAAACCCACAATCTCGCACCATTCTCAAGAACGGGCAAGATGCCCGTTCCACAAAAGATGAATTTTATTGTGGAACAGGCATCTTGCCTGTTCCTAAAAGATTTATCGAGAATGGTGCCATATCTCCGTTACAATCCTTTGATATACTGCTTCAGTACAGGTGACAAAGTGTAAAGACTTTCGTGTTTTTCTATCAAGCAGCGCCGCGATAGAGATTGCAATGCGTTTAGCAAATCGGATGATGATATTTGTGCATTTTGTAGCAATTTAGCGAAGTTGACTGGCTGGTTTTCTGTCGCCAACACAGCTTGAAGACCTTGTACACCTCAAGACCAAGCTTCCAGTTTAGATCAACGTGGAAGTGCGATCGCCCATCGCGCATCAAGAGCGATCGCCCTTGGTTGTTTCTGACGACCGATAGCCTAAAATCAAAGAGCGATCGCCCCATAACAAATAAAGTGCGATCGCCCTTTCTATCAACTCCTGAAAACTTGCACTTTTTCCTCTATATCCAATCCCCCTTCCCCTAAAGCATCAACCGAAGAATGACGAGCGATAAACTCATCTAACAGCTCAAAAAACCGATCGAGTGCTTTGCTTTCATCCTCAGAATAAAACAGAATGACATTAGCCCAAGATTGGCTAGTCTGCACGTTGAATCTTTTTCGTATCCATTCAGGAAACTGCATAAAATCGCTCTCTTGTTTCGTTGGCTGTTCTCCTAATTCATATTTAGCAACGCTGTAACCCGATAAAAAAGCCTGAAGACAAATAATTGAATGTCGTCCCAAGTACATTGAAGGAGCTTTCTTAATTTTCTCAATCAGCGTATATAAATCGTGCATTTTTACCCTCAATATTTTTCAAATAACTGTAAGTTTTGCTGCTCAAAATTCCTCTTCTATAATCTTAAAACTTCCCATCCCCAGTTCCAGAGTAGGTGATGTTAAATTTTGTAGCCATTCCTGCCGAGTCACGCCACTACAATCTATATTATCAAACACAATTTCCTGTTCGTCGATTGTAATTGATATCCCTTGATGGTAGCCATTAGTAGCAATTTGCTGCTGTCGTCGTAAATCATAAATCACTGACCAAGGTAGGTCTTGCCTTTCTAAATCCAGTTTAATCTGCTTACCATGTAGGTTTCTGATGGTCAAAAACTCTTTGATAGCCTGACTGCATTCAACACATTGAAAGACCCCATAGCGACTGGCAATTTTAGCGATATCTTCTCGAATTTCATCTAAACTACTCCCATCTAAACTCAAAGTGTAAAGTTTACCTCCTATATTTAGGTACAAGTATATCTCAAAATCATTGCCCGCAGAGCGATCGGCAGATTGCGTAGCGTGCGATCGCCTCACCAGGCATAAAGAGCGAGATCCCCTCACACCAAATACCAAACAGTACGATGATTGTACCCAGTGCGATCGCCCGATCGCGCATCAAGAGCGATCGCCTACAACAATATAGAATATCCATCTCGCTGAGGGTCATCATACCCGAAAGTAAAATTGTATGGCTTCATTACGCTATTGCCTAACTGAGTGTTTGTAGCGCCGAATTGCCTGTAATGTTGGCATCAACTGTGGCTAATATTAAGCTATAGTAAATAGCTGTGGCACTAATGAATCGGTCTGCAGGGTCTTGATGAGGTAGTGCAATTTCGCGACTTAAAATCGCAATGGAGTGATTCATTTGGGCTTCACGAGTTTCCAAAGTTTTTAAAGCTAAGTTAACCCATGTAACCGGATCGGGCTGTAAAGATATCCGTCCTTTTTCTGCAAGAATGAGTGTCTCCCAAATACTAATTGGACTGAGCCAAAGTTCGGTGTTAGGATCGGCGATCGCCGTTTGAAGCGATCGCGATAGGCGCGGGTCGCCGAGTAAATACCACAGCCAAATGTGGGTATCTAGTAAAAGTTTCATTCTAAAACCTCCCACGGTTCGGCGACAGGAGCAATTAAATCTCCTAATATTTCACCGCTTCCTTTCATTGCGCCAAAGCTGGGACGTAGAGTTTGGGTGGTCGCAGGATAAATAATTACTAATGCTTTTCCTTCATGGATGACGGTTAGAGGGGTTTTGGTACGTGCGACCTCTATCAATAGAGTCTGGAGGGTTTGGGGTAATTCAGTCGTGGTAATTTGTGCCATTTGTTGACCGCTCACAATCTTATTCTATTTCCACTATTCTAATGCGATGATTCTACGGAGTGCGATCGCCCTTTCTTTATTCTATCTGAGCGATCGCCTAAAATAAAAGATCGATCGCCCCTCGCACCCAATACCAAACACTGCGATGATTGTACGGAGTGCGATCGCCCATCAAAACTCATAGCGATCGCCGTTACAATCAAAGTATCAATCCTCGTGAGATGCCGCGATGACCATCAAAGAACTCCTCATCCAAGAAATCGATAGCACCCCTGACGAACTACTCGCGGATCTTCTCAGCTTGGTGCGATCGCTCAAATCCTCTCCAAACCCCCAACTCAATACCTACGAAAAACTGTTAGAGCGAATCGACTACCTCGAAGCCATCATCGGCATCCGCAAAGGACTCGAAAGCTTCGATCGAGGTGAAGGAATCCCAGCCGAGAAAGCCATGACAGCGCTACAGCAGCAGTTCAACATTCCTCCCCGTCTATGAGTTATCAAGTTCTAATCCAACCACCCGCCTTTCAAGAAATTGAAACCGCCTACCGTTGGATGTGCGATTATCTGAGTGCTGATGTGGCAAATCAGTGGTACTACGATATCCAAGACGCGATCGCATCCTTGCAACAGTTTCCTTACCGTTGCTCAGTTGCACCCGAAGCTGCCATCATTGGTCGGGAAATTCGACAATTGTGGGTTGGTAAAGGAAGAACCTATCGGATTCTGTTTGTGGTGGAGAGCGATACTATTGCGATATTACATATTCGTCACCGTAGTCAAGCTCCTCTAGGTACTGAACCGCCAGAGTAATCGCATGAAATAGTCAATAAAAGACGATCGCCCCTCACACCAAATACCAAACACTGCGATGATTCTACCAGTTGCGATGCTTGAATTAAAAGAAATATCGATCGCCCTTTTTTTTTCTGATGACCGATCGCCTAAAATGAAAGAGCGATCGCCCCTCGCACCAAATACCTTCTGACTGCAATTACAGTATAATGAGTAAACATGATAAGCGTAAAAATTGCACAAAAATCATGACTATCGATCTACAGATTTTTCAAACAGTCCTCAAGATGCCAGAATCTCTAAAACAAGAGATATTGCATTATGCAAAATATTTACTTGAGAAATACGCAAAAACTGAATCATCTCCCGAACAACTCGAACAACCTCATGGTTATGGTAGCTGGGCCGGTCAAATCGTTATGTCTGATGATTTCGATGAACCGCTAGAAGATTTAAAGGAATATATGTAACATGGAATCCCTTTTAGATTCATGCGTTTCTATGGTATTTGCTTGGCGATTCCAATCTAGGTAGTAAAGCAAAAGAAGCGATCGATACTAAAACAGGTTTGTATTTGAGTATTGCCAGCCTGTGGGAAATCTCCATTAAAATTAATGTCGGTAAGCTTCAACTGAATCGACCATTTGAAGATTTTCCGAAAGAATTGCAATACATTAACGCTCAAATTCTACCAATTACATTTGAAGACACGGAGATTTACACAGGTCTCCCTCTGCATCACCGAGATCCTTTCGATCGCATTCTGGTAGCACAGACGATGAATCATTCGCTTGTTTTGATTAGTCGTGATGAGGCTTTTGATGCTTATCCAATTCAGCGGGTGTGGTGATAAACAAGGCAAAAAGTTTATACTTGCGATCGCCCCTCGCACCAAATACCAAACACTGCAATGATTGTACGAGTTGCAATGCTTGAGTAAAAAAGAGCGATCGCCCTTCACACAAATACCAAATCGATGTCTGCGGTACAATCAAGGTAAAACTCATGATTAATCTTTCAAAAATTAACACGCTCAACAGAGTGCTGACTAACTAATCCAAAAACTTGCGGACTTGATATTCGCGACTTTCGGCGATCGCAATTTGCAAATCGCCCATTTGGTCATCCAACTCATCTATTGTGCTTTGCGGCACCGATTTCCACTGCTCCCTAGTTTCCCAGCGAATCAACATCACCACCTCATTTTCCACCGCATCCACCAAAATTTCTTTGCCCAAAAAACCGGGAAAATTTCTTAGTCCGGCCGTCCAAACTTCTTCATCTCGCCGAATAAACGCCTCCCACTTTTCGGGAGGTACTTTAAATCTCAAGCACTCGATTACCATATTATTTTCCCCTTGTCACTCAGTCGATTTTAGATTTAATAATTGACTCTACAGCCGCACTCTGGGCGCTTAAACAGGAGTTACGAAAAAATTGTTGGACGCCCTACTTATAGCGGTAAGATGCGCCTCGGCGCACCTTACATAATTAGATTCTACATAAGTCCTGTCCAACTAAAATCTAAAGTTTTTTGCTCTGGGCAACTCCTGTCGGGAGCTTGTGTCCATCTTTGGGTGAGGTCAATTAATCGTTACCGATCGCAATTTTAATTATCAACTCAGTTCCCTGTCCCGGACGAGAAACACAGTGCAACTCACCGCCGTGCTTTTCTACTAAATGCTGGGAGATTGCCAGACCCAAACCAGTGCTCGTGGCCGGGGGTTTAGTGGTAAATAAAGGGTCAAAGATGCAGCCGAGGACTTCTTCAGTCATGCCGGGGCCGTTGTCGCTAATGGCGATCGCAACTTGGCTTTCGCCTACAACTTCCGTCCGAATCCGAATTTCGGGATTGAATATTTCAGCTCCCGATCCGCCCGAAGACAAGAAAGAATGATTTTGCATTTTACCATTCTTTTCGGAATTTCTTCCCCCTTCTTCCAAAGCGTCGATCGCATTTGTCAACAAGTGCATGAACACTTGATTTAACTGTCCCGCATAGCAGCGGACTCGCGGCAAATTCCCGTATTCTTTAACTAAAGAAATCCCCGGCCGTCCCCCTTTAGCTTGCAGGCGATTTTGCAAGATCAGCACAGTGCTGTCCAAACCTTCGTGGATATCTGCGCTCTTCATTTCGGCTTCGTCGGTACGCGAGAACAAGCGGAGCGATCGCACGACATCCCGAATCCTTTCCGAACCCACTTTCATTGAATTTAGCAGTTTTGGCAAGTCTTTTTTGATGAATTCTAAGTCCAATTCTTCCATCAACTCTTGAATTTCCGGCACGGGATGGGGATAATACTTTTGGTAAAGAGCGATCGATCGCAGCAGTTCTTCAATGTAGCCCGTCGCGTGGCTGACATTGCCGGAAATAAAACTAACTGGATTGTTAATTTCGTGAGCTATTCCTGCTACCAACTGCCCCAGAGATGACATCTTTTCTGTTTGAATCAGTTGAGTTTGAGTTTGCTGCAAAACTAACAGCGTCTGCTCTAATTTCGCCGCTTGCTGCCGCAGGCGCTCTTCGGATTCCTGCAAAGCCACAAGAGACTGTTTGCTTTCTGTAATGTCCAATCCCACAAATACCGCAGCCGTACTTTTTTGATATTTTTGAGCGACAATTAAATAAGTTTTATTTTCGCCTCTGATGCTCGCTGTTACTTCTTGAGATGTCTTCTTTTCAGAGCGGGCAAAAAAATCGTATACTAAATCGTTAAATTTGGGACTTGTCTCTAAAAAACCTACTTTTTGACCGGCAAATAGTTCGGCCGGCATTTGGTAAGCGCTAGCTAAATGTCGGTTTACTCCCAAGTAGCGCAAATCGGAACTTACCCAAGAAACTAATCCGGGCACCGCGTCCAAGACGGCTTGAAGTTGCTCTTTTGCCTCTAAAAGCGCAACTTCTGCGGCTTGGCGAGCCGAAATGTCGCGGGCGATCGCGCAGCGGTATTCGCAACCGCCGTATTCTAAATAATTGACTTTAACTTCGACGGGAAAACTGGCGCCGTCTTTGGTTTTATAAGTGGTTTCAAAAGTGAGGTTGCTTTGCTGCTTGAGTTTCTCCCAATGAGCGAGCCAATCGGATGGTAACAACTGCGAATCGATGTCGCTAACGGTGAGGTTGAGCAGTTCCGATTCCGAGTAGCCGAAAAGATGGCAAGCAGCTTTGTTCGCATAGCAAATGTGACCGTCTGAGCTAGTAAAAAACATTGTATCAGCAGCATTGTCGAGGGCAATTTGAGTTAGTTGCGGTCTTGTTTCTAACTGCTTGCTTTTGACATCGGACGAAAATTTCTTGTAGCAATTTGTTTCAGCGAAATCCTCAGCTATCTCAGAGGCAAACAAAATCAAACCGCCGATCGCACCAGAGCTATTTTTCCAAGGCCGAAATACCCATTTTACCGACGCACCGACTGCGCCTCCGATTTGTCCTGCTACAGATCCGGTCGATCGCCATACCACAAACTCGCTGTATTCCAAAACACCAGCCAAACAAGCCCGGGCATTTTGCTGCCAATATTCCGGGAGATTCGGGAACAGTTCCCAATGAGACCGGCCGATCACCTCGCCGCCCCCGAACCCGCAATCTGTTTCCCAGCGACGAGAAACCGACAGATAGCGCATTTCACAGTCTACCATTGCTACGGCGTCGGCGGAGCGCTCCACCAACCGCCGAAATCGCTCTTTACTCTCGAACACGGTTGCCTCTGCGGGTGGGTGGGCGATCGGGATTGTCCCGTCGGCATACCTTCCCAGTCCCGGACTTTGTTGCTGAACTGGCTTAGTTTGCACGGTTGGGGATTTCCTCCATAACTATCAAGTTTGAAAAATTTTGTTTGACACCAAAAATGCTGTTCTCCTGATTTGCTCGCTTGGGCGATACCAAGAGAGGGTGTCACCCCTCAGTCATATCATTTTTAATGGGGATGTGTCTATAGGTACTCCATACATTTTCGTTAAACTTGAAGATTCAGAAGATTTCCTCGCGCTAGTTGAGTAGTTGAGATCGTGCAGCCAGTGCTATCGCCCAGATTGCTTAAAAATTTAAGTAATCGCTCAAACAAATTTGTGCGTAAATTCACGGGTAAAATCCACTCTCCCTTTCCGCAACATTGCAGGATCTAATCTTTCAGTCGTGTTGCAAGTCATCAAAACTACGAGTTTTTGCTGAAATTGAATACCGTGTTCGTCCATGACGCTTTGATACAAAGTTCCGTCCAACAAACTCAAAATATGTTCAGTTTTGTTAGTGCGTTGCGCCTCTGCGGTCGATCGATCTTGAGCCAAATTATCAGCCTCATTGATAATAATACAAATCCGCTCTAAATAACTCGGCGGCACAAAATTTTCCACAGCATCATGGTCTAAGATAAAAATTACATAACCCAGCGGCACTAAAATTTCCTTTGCTACCGCTTGCGTCCAAGCAGTTTTGCCCGTACCCGGTTCGCCGCTAACCAAAACCGCCAACTGATTTTGATCCAGAATTGCCTGCTGAACTGTATCCGTAAAACTTTGAACTTCTGCAGAAAACGTCCGAATTGGGAACTGACTGTGAACCTGTCCGACGCGGCTTTTGTACCCGCCCAGAATCACCGCTAAATTGTAAGTTGCCTTGCTAACCAGCGGCGCAATATCTTGACAAATCAGAGTGTAGCAGCGTCTTCCCCTGTCGTAGCTGTCTATTTGCAGCCAACAGCCGCATCGGGCCCAATAAGCATAAACAGTACCCAAAACTTCCAAGCGTTCCCAGCTAATAAATCGCTCCGGCGGATAAGAAAAATGCCGTTCCATAAAAAACTGGGTAATCGCATCCGGTTTTCCCAGCAAATCCAGAACTTTGAAAACAGTAATCTCTTGGAGTTTGTTGAGAACGTAGTCGATGGGAATACTAGCGCGGCTGACCAATTGAACCACCGGCGTTTCGGTAATTAAAACGTCTTTGTAGCGGTAATCAGGGTAAACGGGCTGCGGAGTAATGTAATCCCAAAACTCATCGATTTCGTAGCGAGTATTTTCCGAGAATACATTTAAAATATTTGCCCACCAGGTATATTGGTGTCGTCCCATTGCGTCGGCAATGTCGCTAGCTGCATCTAAACTTTTTTGAGCTAGTTCTAAGGGGTCGCTAGATGCTAAGTGCAGCAGGTGTTCCCAATCAAATTGACGGTAGAGAGGTCGCCAGCCCGAGCCGAGCAGCCCTCGATTTTGAGGATTGTTTTGATTGAAATTGTTTTGGCGATCTGCCATATTTTCCGAACTCATCTTTTGGACTTCCTAGTTACTCTTATTTTAACTTATTTAGCTGGATTTTTAGACAAAACAACTGGATATTTTTCACTTATTTTTAGATAAGTGGGTGGCACAACATCTACTAGCCAAACTTTGTTTTCCGAGCAGTAAAATGTATGACCGTCGCGTTGCATTGCTGCGGCATCTACAGTAAAGACTGCCGGGATGCCGTGTCTTGCACCTACTTGGCGCGCCGTCTGGATATTCACCGACAAATGAACGTGATGCCGCGACATTTTCCTAATTCCTTGACTGAGAATAGACTCGACGGCAGTGCTGCCTGTTCCGTGATATAAAATATCCGGGGGAACAGCGGGTTCTAACTGCAACTCAACCTTTACGCTGTGTCCTTGGTTGGCACGAATGAGAGTGCCCGTTTCGTCGAATGAAAAGCGCTGTTTGTCATTTTCGGCAACTACTTCTTTGAGTTCTGCAAGCTGAACTGGAAAGTTATTTTTTTGGCACGCATCGAGGAGTTCGCTAACAGGAACCCAGCCACCGGGAGCGAGTTGAATGCCGATGCGATCCGGGGCGTGTCGCAGATGTCGGCTGAGGTATTTGCTAATTTTGACTAACCGTGAATTATTCATTTTGTTTTTTCAAATAAAAGCTTTTTTTCTCAAATTTATATTTACCAGTTTCTAAATCTGTGACCAACTGTTCTAACCATTCTCGCCAACTTTTAGCAATAAAGCCTCTGTAAGCATCATCGTGGCACATAAAAATAATTTGCCCAACTTGACCTCCTGGTGCTGGATCTAAATCCAAACAAAGACTGTCGCCGCTGAGGTCGGAAGCGATCGGAATCCATTTCGGATTCCACCACAATTCTGTCCGAATCAGTTTATCTGAAGCGCAGCCATAATCATTGCCATCTTCATCATTAAAGTCGCCTGCATCCAGTAATTCTTTCCAAGAATCCCACTCTCTTATCATTCCTTCTAAACAAAGAAAGTGCCCGTACGGCATTACTGAATATCTCTCTTCAAACTGACCGTTATGAATGCGGTAAGATGATTTTACATCTTCAGGAAACTCGATTTCTAAAAATTGTTCTGCTGCTTTGATAGCTTCATCGGTTGCTCCCGGTTGCAGATTGTTCAGAATTTCTGGCGCATTAGCAGCAAGCCAAGAATCAATGCGATTCCAGATGGTTTTCATGATAGTGAAACGTTAATTTATGGCATATTTACAGAATTCGATCGGTTAAGATTGGGAGCATCCCAATTTGGTAAAAAGCGTTTTTTAGGAGTGCGAGCGTCTCGCTCCCGGCTACGGCTAGATCGCGAGCGAGACGCTCGCACGCTATATCATCCAAATATATTGTTCTGATGCAACCGTCCATGATATGAAAGCAAAAATGGGATGATCCCTTAAGATTTTTGTCGCAATCGCAGATCCTAACGAAGCTTCACCCAGTTGCATTCATTTCTTAACTCCGCCAAAAATAGCAAAGTTGAGATAGCGCCAGTGACATCCTGCATCTGCAAAACCAGCTTCTGCAAGCCACTTTGTCTGCTCTTCCACAGAGGAGGGAATATCTTCTTTTAGATAGTTTTGAAACCAGGCTGCATCGTCTTCTCCGTTAGCTTTCATGTACTGCCGCCACAACTCTTCGTATTGCTCGGTCAGCTTTGGGGTAGCACCTGTCACAATATCTCGAATTAGCAAGATTCCTCCGGCATTCATAGACTGGAAAAGTTTGTGAAATAGCTGTTGTTTACCTGCGCTGTCTAGGTGGTGGATTGCCAACCCCGAAACTACCAAATCGTAACCGCTGCCGAAATCATCTTCGGCGAAATTTCCTTGCTGCAAGGTCAGGCGTTTTTGGAAAGCGGACAAGTTAGTTTGGCAAATTTTCAGCATATTTTCCGCCATGTCAAAGGCTGCAACATTTGCTTGAGGAAATGTTTGCAAAATCAGGGCAGACAGTATGCCCGTCCCTGCGCCTAAATCCAGAACTTTTATGTTAGCATTAGTTTCAAAACAAATTAACTGCAATATTAAATCGTGTTGCTCTCGATAGTGCGGAATGAGGCGGGGAATTAAGCCGTCATAATCAAATGCTCTTTGTTCAAATTGCTCGCGTACAGCGTCTAAATTCACAGCTCATTTTCCTCAAATTGTTAATAGTTGAGTGCGTCAATGCAGTTGGGCTGCTCTCTTGTTCGAGGGCATATTACAGTTTATAATACAAAAACTATACAGAGGTGTCAAGATGTAGAATAAAATAATTTAACAGAAGTTGGGGACGATCGCAAGACACGGATTTTGTTCGCCGAAACCCGCCAATTATGGGGGAACTGTCTAGCCATGCACATATATCTGCTTGAGTGGAGATGAGGCAGAATGCCGGAGGCCCGAAAGGCTGCGGAAGAGGAGACTTTGTGCCAGATGCGGGGGGTAATTGTGAGAAAATTTTTGACGGTTCTTATACCAGTTTAAAACAAGAATGCAACTGTAGGCCCGTGCTCCAAACCCTCAATTCATCAGTCATTCGCCATCCTAAAATCTAAAATATAAAATATAAAATATAAAATGGTATTACCCAGGGCCCGATCGGGCAGATTTGAGAAAATATGTCCTAAGATTGACAAAATTTAGCCAAACTGTAAATAAAATTTGAGGTTAGTCCCAAGTAGATGTGCTGCCTGCCGATTTTTCAGGAAAATCAAGAGATACAAAATATTACACCCGCCAGCGCGGGAAAAAAAAAGTGATAATGAATCAGGATGCGAGTAGATTAGGTGTCAGCCGTCAGGGGAAAATAGAAGCAATGAAAATCCAACAGCGGAGCAAGGATAAGGCCGATCGCCAGCAACCAAACGCGCCGGATTGCTCAGGCCAAATTTCTCCGACAAAAGAACTAAATTCGTCGCTGCAAGAATGTTTAGATTTTAAAGGAGCGATCGACCGCTCGGCACTGGCGGTGAGGACAAATGCCCGAGGAATTATCAACTACGTCAGCGCTCGAGTTTGCTCCATCTCCAACTATTCCCACGTCGAACTGATCGGCTCCCACTTCAGCATCCTCCACTCGGAATATAAGTCTTCGGAATTAATTAAAAATCTGCGGTCAACTGTTGCCAAAGGTGAAGTTTGGCAAGGAGAAATTAAGAATAAAGCTAAGAATGGCAGCGATTATTGGGTGTACTCCGCAGTAGTTCCGCTGTTGGACTTCAAGGGAAAACCCTCTCAGTATTTGGCGATCGGATTCGACATCACCGATCGCAAAGCCGTTGAAGCAGCCCAAGCCGAAGCCAACCGGGCAAAAGACGAATTTCTGGCGATCGCCGGACACGAACTGCGATCGCCCCTGAGCGCGATTTTGGGATGGGTGCAGCTAGCTCGATCGCGCAAGTTAAACGAAGCCACCACCAACCGCGCTTTGGAAATCATCGAGCGCAACGCCAGATTGCAAAACAGACAAATAGACAATCTCCTCGACCTCTCGCACCTTCTGCGGGGGAAAGTGCGCCTAAACGTTGACCGGGTGCACCTCCCGTCTGTCATAGAATCTGCGATCGGCACCCTCCGCCCCGCCGCCGATGCCAAAAACATCCGCGTAGAAACACATTTTGACCCCGCCGTCAGCTACATTTTGGCAGATGCAGAACGCTTGCAGCAAGTAGTCTGGAACGTGCTTACCAACGCCATCAAATTCACCCCAGAATCGACACCAAACCCAGTTCAAGTGCGGGTCGAGCCAGCCCCGTCCGGCGCCTTGATTCAGGTCAGCGACAGCGGTTGCGGGATCGACCCCAAATTTCTGCCGTTCATCTTTGACTACTTCCGCCCCGGAGATAGCTTCCAGACCAAGGAACAGCACCGGCTCGGCCTGGGACTCTCAATTGTGCGGCAGTTGGTGGAACTGCACGGGGGAAGCGTTTGGGCTTCGAGTCCCGGCCTCGGTCAGGGGGCGACATTTGGGGTGCTGCTACCGGTGGCGAACAGCAAAAATGCGCCCGACGATCGCGCGAGTGCGATCGCCCAAGTGGAAAGCAGACCCGGATCGGTTTCCAAACCTCTGGCGGGAAAGCAAGTGCTGGTGGTTGAAAGCAGCGCCGAGATCCGGGAATTTCTGAAAACTGGCCTCGAAGCATTTGGAGCCAAGGTAACAGCGGTGGGTAGCGCCGGCGAAGCGATGGCCGAGTTGGAACAGTCGCGGCCCGACGTGTTGGTGAGCGATATGGCGATGCCGGAAACAGACGGCTGCGATTTGATCCGCCGCGTCAGAGCAATGGAAATGTCCGAGCAAAGAGAACTCCTGCCTGCGGTGGCGCTGACGGGAGGCATCCGGGAAGAAGATTCGGCCTACGCGCTGGAGGCGGGGTTTCAGAGGCATTTGTCGAAGCCGGTGTCCGCGAATCAGTTGGTGAGCGCGATCGCCCAATTGGCAGGACTGACTGAATCCGGCTTCGGAGAGCGCGCGGGAGATGTCCGGGCGATCGCACCCCACGCCTCGCTGTCGGAACATAACAGTTTTGACGACAAAAATAATTGCGAAGAATTAACACCTGACAGCAGAGAATTACCGCTGTTGCTGGTAGTAGAAGATAACAGTTTTCTGCTGGCTTACCTCCAAAGTTTATTGACTCCGTACTATCGAGTCGCCGTGGCGATTGACGGGGTTGAAGGTTTAGAAAAAGCTAAAATTTTGCAGCCAAATTTGATTTTGAGCGACCAAATCATGCCCAGACAAAACGGACTGGATTTGCTCAAGGAGATTCGGAGCACAGCGGAATTGAGTTCGACTCCGGTAATTTTTTTGACAGCGCGATCGGGGATGGAAGCTCGGATTGAAAGTTTAGATGCTGGTGCGGACGATTATATCTCGAAGCCTTTTGACGAGAGGGAACTGCTGGCGAGGGTGAAAAATTTGTTGCGATCGCACGCAGCCGAACAGCAGTTGGCAGTCCTCAACCGTCAATTGCAGCAGCAGAAACAGCAGTTAGAAACTGTGAATCGAGCCTTGCAGTATTTGGCAACTTACGACAGTTTGACTGAGGTAAGAAACCGCCGCTCTTTTAATGAATATCTCGATACGGAATGGCGGCGTTTGGCGAGGGAAGAGGCACCGCTGTCTTTGATTATGTGCGACATCGATTATTTCAAACTTTACAACGACACTTACGGCCACCAAGCGGGGGATGAATGTTTGCGGCAAGTGGCGGCGGTTCTCCAGCAGTCGGTAAAGCGATCGGCAGATTTAGTAGCGCGTTACGGTGGAGAAGAATTTGCAGTAGTTTTGCCGAATACGGATATTAAAGGTGCGGCTTGCGTCGCTGAAATTATCGGCCAAAAGGTGCGGGGTTTGCAGATAGTTCACGCTAAGTCTGCTGTCAGCGAATACGTGACGCTGAGTTTGGGTGTAGCTTGCTGCATTCCGGCGCCGATGTCCCAGCCGGGGACGCTAATTGCGATCGCCGACGAGGCGCTTTATCGGGCCAAAGAAGCAGGGCGCGATCGGGTGTCGGTTGCCACATTTGAAGGATAATAGTCATTAGTCCTTAGTCAGTTCGCTCTTCGCTCCGAGCGAATTGGAAAAACTAAATATCTTACAAAAACAGGTTCTGATTAAGGACTTCCGTCCTTAAATCAGACTTAAGAAGCACTAAAGTCCTGACTAAAAAATTAACTTATTTCTAATAGCAACAGAATAATTATAGCAGGTCGTCTCTGACATTAACATTAGATAAGCCTAAAGACCAAAGGCTAGTCCACTCCGAGATTAGCTGGCAACAATTCAAACTAATTCAGCAGGGGTTTTCTAACTCCCCCGTCATCAGACTGTTTTATTTCAAAGGTGAGGTAGAAATATTGTCAGTCTCGCAAAAACACGAAGTCTTCAGCAGAATGATTGCAAGCTTGCCGATCGACTACTTTGTTGAAAAAGACATCGATACAAACCCTCTAGCTGCGCGTAGGTAGGCATTCAAATCTAAAACTTTCTCGAAACTAACATATATTATAGCATTTCTGTTTCCGATGATCGCACTTTCACGCTCGAACATAATGCCTGTCAGTGCAGCAAACATTTATGGAATATGGTGTCGGTCGATCGCTCTTGACGACCGTGTATTACCTATGTAGTATAGAGTTGCGGTCGGAAAGCTCGATCGACACCAGCAAACAAAATAGAGAAAAAACCTATGCAACCCATCCGACAAGGCGACGTAATTCTCACCCCCGTACCGCAAATCCAAGGAGAAAAAAAACCTCACCTAACTCTCGCCGAAGGTGAAGTCACCGGACATTCTCACCAGATTATTGAGGGACAAGCTGAACTTTACGAAAAAGACGGCACTCTGTACTTGCGGGTGCTTTCGCCGACAGCTTTATTGAGTCACGAAGAACACCATGCGATCGCAATTCCTGAAGGTAATTGGATGGTGCGGATTCAGCGGGAATATGAGCCGCAAGGTTGGCGGTATGTCGCAGACTAAGGTTAAAAAACTCACGCCAGAACAAGCAGCTTTGATTCCAGTTTATCGGGATAAGTGGAGGGCGATCGCATTTTCCACAGGGCCGATAGATCGATCTAAAGCTGCGGAAACAATTAAAGCGGCTTACGCGGTAATCGGCAAAAAAGCACCGGAAGTAGTTTTTTGCGCTCGCCCCTACCAAGCTGCCGATATAATCGTCAGTCAAATTGACAATCCGAGGAGCCTGCTGCGGAGTCAATTAGAAAGCAAACTGCGCGGCGAATTAGAAAAACAACTGCGGACTTATCTGCGGAGCGAACTTGAAAGCCAACTGCAAAGACAACTGCCAAGTCAACTAGAAAATCAACTTTACAATGCACTGCAAAGGCAACTGTGGACATCTCTCTGCGACGAATTAGGTAAAGAAATTTACCGGAGATTTTCACAACATTTGAGCGGAACTCGGAGTAAAGAAATCTACTGGCAAACATTAGGAAAACAACTCAATAATTGCATTCAACCAGAATTGTGGGCTGGTTGTGGCAGTTTGTTAGATTATTGTATTTCCGTTCTAAATTTACCTCATTCTTGCGGCAGAAATTGGCTCGTTTTTCAATCGATTGTCCGGGATTGCGGCTGGATTTATCCTTATGACAAAGTTTGCGTTGCGTGCGAAAAGCCGATCGCCCTTTGCGTTGACAGCAACTACCGCTTGCACGCCCAAGGAAAACCGGCGGTGCAGTTTGCTGACGGTTTTTCTATTTACGCCTACCACGGCGTGATTTTGCCCGAAGATTACGGGAATTTGCACCCGCACCAGTGGCAGTCTCAGTGGGTGTTAAAGGAACACAATGCAGAAGTTCGGCGCGCGTTAATTCAGGGAATTAGTTACGATCGCATTTGTCAAGAATTAGAGGTGACAGAGTTAGATTATTGGGAGGAATATACTTTATTAAGCATCGATTTTACCGATGATTTTGATGACGAGGGGAATGCAAAGCCAGTTTATTTGTTAAAAATGACCTGTCCGAGTACGGGATTTATTCATGCTTTGCGAGTGCCGCCGGAAGTGCGATCGGCTAAAGAAGCAATTCGCTGGGTAAATTGGGATATCGATCCAGAGGAGTTTAGCCTGCAAACATGAATCACTGAAATTTTACCAAACTTAAATCGTAATTTACTATGCCAGAACTACAAGCAAACCAACCAATTAATTTCAGTAGCATTGCCGACTGGTGCCGACACAAAGATAGTCTTTCAGCAGAGGCTAGACATACAGTTGAGATGCTGTTAGAAATTGCTGGCACTTCTGACTGCGATGAAGCCGAGAAGGTACTTTTAAACTTCACGACACTCGATCTCGAATACAAAGACATTACAGACATAACTCCGCTGTCGGGACTCACCAATTTGAGCGCACTGATTCTCGACCGCAATCAAATTACTGATATAACTGGGCTATCGGGACTCACTAACCTGACCGCACTTTATCTAGATCATAATCAAATTACCAATATTATTGGGCTGTCAGAACTCACGAACCTGACAAGCCTGTCTTTCTACAACAATCAAATTACAGACATTACTCCAGTGTCGGGACTCACCAACCTGACAAAACTGTATCTCTCCGACAATCCAATTACCGATATAACTCCGCTGTCGGGACTCACCAACCTGACCGAACTGAGTCTCTGCATAATGAATCAAATTAGTGATATAACTCCGCTATCGGGACTCACTAACCTGACCGAACTGAATCTCAGCAGGATGAATCAAATTAGTGATATAACTCCGCTATCGCGACTCACTAACCTGACTATACTGTCTCTCTACAAAAATCAAATCACCGATATCACTCCGCTGTCGGGACTCACCAACCTGACAGACCTGTATCTCCTATACAATCAAATCACCGATATAACTCCGCTATCGGGACTCACTAACCTGACTATGCTGTGTATCGACAACAATCAAATTACCGATATAACTCCCCTGTCTGGACTCACCAACCTGACACAACTGTATCCCCACAACAATAAAATTATCGATATAACTCCGCTATCTGGACTTACCAAACTGACAGAGTTGTATCTTTACAACAATCGAATTACCGATATAACTCCGCTGTTTGGCCTAACTAACCTGACACGACTATTGCTCGAAAATAATCCAATCACTGACTTAAATCTGTCGATCGAACTTACACAGAAGTACCTGACGCTCTCGACGCCAATTGATGATAAAAAAGCTATAGAAGCAGTGAGTAAAATCTATGCAGTTATCGGTAAAGAAGCACCAGAAGTTATTATTTGCAGCAGTCCGCAGGTGGCTTCTCTCGAAGTATTCAAAATCCTGAAAGTTGACAGTATATCACAAAATAAAATATCGGAAATAGCGGTCACAAAATTAGTATATGGAAAATCTTTTTTGCACAATTCTTTTCAATGGGTAAACGTAGAATTTTCGGGTTGGACGTTGTGGAATGCTCTGTCGAATGCAATAAGACTAGAGCCGAATGCCGATCGCATTCTGGTGTCAGAATTTCAGGAATTGCTAAAAAATGACCTAAAATCGCTGGAAGCTGATTTCCGCTCATATTTTAACGATCTAGAACCACTAAATCCTACCAATCTGCTGAAAGAAATTCATTTAACTGAATTTTTCATATCGAAATTTGGTATTACTCTCGACGAGAAAGCACGAGAATTACTTCGCTGCAAGCAACAGTTGTTCGAGGAGTGCGGTTGGATATTGCCGTTTGAGAAAATTTGCCTAATTTGCGATCGCCCCCTCCACCTTCGCTTTGACACAGAAAATCTGCTACACGCTGAAGGAGAAAGCGCGATCGCATTTGCTGACGGCTACAGTTTATACTTTCACCACGGCGTTAAATTACCCGAAACATACGGAAAAGTACACCCCGATTTGTGGGAAGCACAATGGCTTTTATCTGAAGAAAATGCCGAACTGCGCCGATTGTTAATTGAGAGAATTGGTTACGATCGCCTTTGCTGCGAACTCCAAGCAGTAGTATTAGATTCTTGGCAAGAATACACGCTGTTAAAAATCGATAACGCCGATGTCGAACCGATTTACTTGTTAAAAATGACTTGTCCGAGTATGGGATTTATTCACGCATTGCGAGTGCCTCCTGATGTAGAATCAGCTAAAGAGGCTATTCGTTGGGTAAATTGGGACATCGACCCAGAGGAGTTTTCCGTGCAAACCTGAAAGCGAAAAAGCAGAAACACAGGAACCTTAGATTATTTGTTCGTTAGGATGATTTCAGGAGATACGATCTATGGTAGTTGCAGTAAAGTCAATGATTTCTCTTGCAGAGTTTTTGGAGTTGCCAGAAACTAAACCCGCAAGCGAATACACAGACGGTCAAATCTATCAAAAACCTATGCCACAAGGAAAACATAGCCGATTGCAAAAACGATTGCTAGATGCAATTTCTGAGGTTGGGGAGCCCCAAAAATTAGCCTGTGCATTTCCCGAATTGCGCTGTACGTTTTGGGGGCGATCGATCGTTCCCGATATCGCTGTTTTTGAATGGTCTCGCATTCCCATTGATGAAGATGGAGAAATTGCCAACCGCTTTAAAATTCCACCGGATTGGATAATTGAAATTATATCACCTGACCAATCTCCCAATCAAGTGATTAAAAAAATAATTTTTTCTATCAAGCACGGCACTAAATTGGGTTGGTTCGCCGATCCGAGCGATAAATCAGTCATAGTTTTTCAGCCGAATCAAATGCCTGAATTTAAATCGGGTACGGATATTTTACCTGTGCTTGGCGTCTTAGGAGATTGGCAACTATCCGCAGCCGATTTATTTAATTGGCTGAAAATAAGTTGATTGAAACTCACATCTTGCACCATTCTCAAGAACAGGCTTTCCGGCCTGTTCCACAACTTCACCACAGTGATTAATCCATCAAACACTAATAACGTTCCCGCATTGTGCCAGTTCAAATGGTGGAATGTGCAAACCATCGATCGCCCAAAAACGGTTAATAACATAAAGAAGAAGCCCACCTTCGATCGAAGGTGGGCTCAGTTCATGCCAGCTTACCGACAGCTAGGCAATCGGGTCTCTTCGTTGGTAGACGTAAAAGTTGAGAAAAAGATCCGGATGGTCAGGAAAAATTTCTCGCCAACAGTTAAGCTTCAGTTAACCCAAAAACATTAGGGAAACCTTGCGCCCAGCAATATTCCCATAAAAATGGGGAATACTGGAGCTTCAATTGTCCAATATTCCCCATTTTTTAACTCGCATTTCCCAACCGATTAAGCATCGTCATCGTGAGCAAAGCGGCGGAACAGGAAGTCTAGAGCGTAGTTCCGCAAATTGTAGTATTCTGGATCTTCCATGATTTGCACCCGATCGCGCGGACGAGGAAAAGGAATCTCCAGAACTTCACCAATTGTAGCCGATGGGCCATTGGTCATCATCACCAGTCGATCGGCCAAAAACAGCGCTTCATCAATATCGTGAGTAATCATCAACACCGTACAGCGGTGATCGTTCCAGATTTTCAGCAACTCTTCCTGCAATTCCTCCTTAGTAATTGCGTCGAGAGCACCGAAAGGTTCGTCTAAAATCAGCACTTTCGGGCGAATTGCCAACGCGCGGGCGATCGAAACCCGCTGTTTCATCCCCCCAGAAATTTGCGGTGGTCTTTTCTCAGCAGCTTCAGTCAATCCCACCATCGCCAAATGCTCATTGACGATCGCATTTTTTTCGACCTTCGACTTATTCGGAAATACAGCATTCACAGCTATATAAACATTTTCAAACACCGTCCGCCAAGGCAGCAAAGCATAGCCCTGAAACACCACCATGCGATCGGGGCCCGGCTTCGTAATCCGCTGCCCGTTAATCGTCACAGTGCCTTCAGTCGGATGGCTAAAACCGGACACCATATTTAACAGCGTTGACTTGCCACAACCCGAGTGTCCGATCAGAGTAATAAACTCTCCCTCAGCTACAGTCAAGTTAACGTTTTCTAAAGCTCTGTAACCGTTTGGGTATGATTTATAAACATTGTCCATTACCAAAAAAGGTTTCCGGCGATCCTTTCCTTTCTTGTCTTGCTTTTTGGTTTCTGTCTGGTTTGTAGTGGTTTTGAGCATGATTTTGGAACTTTTTAGTGGTTATTGGCAATTGCGAATAGTGGAATTTTGAATGGTTAGTTGCGAGTTAAGACTACTGAAACCATCTGTTTTTATCGTTTGTATCGAAGTCTCGATCCCCCTAAATCCCCCTTAAGAAGGGGGACTTTGAAGCCTGTTCTTTCCCCATTTTTAGGGAGACTTTGAACTCTCTTGTCCCCCCCTTATTAAGGGGGTTAGGGGGTATCTCCGGGTTTAAAAACACGCCCTAGAAGGAATCGAGTTGCTCATAGTCAGACGCATTCTAAGCAGCTCTGCGGCCGGAATCGAGGATAACTTCTGCCATCGTGAAATCGCGTTTAATTTCCAGATTGTTGAGATATCCGATCGGATCGTCAGCATTAAACACCGAACCGTCAAACAAGCGGAGAGAACCGCGATTGTAAGTAATATCCGACATCCCCAACTCTCGCGCCGCAGTGCTGAACGCGCCGACTCGCACCACCCGTTCCAGAATTTCCACCCAGTTGCGGGGGAACACAGTATCGCCCCAGCGCGCCATCTGCACCATGTGCCAAAGTTGTTCGGTGCGGCTCGGACGGTTCACCCCGTCTCCGCAGAACAAGTGGTGGGCGTATTCCCGCATCGGAGTATCCAGGTTGCAAGCAGAAGCACCGGGGTCGCCGAGTTGGATGTAACTCTTGTCGGTGGCGACATACTCCCGTCCCGCGACAATTTCCGAAACTTCGTCGGCGTGATTTGGATCGGCGCAATAGTGAGAAGCTTCGAGCAAAGCTTTGACTAGAGCAATGTGAGTGTTGGGATAAGCATTTGCCCAGTCTTCCCGAACTCCGAGAATTTTCGCGGGGTGTCCCGGCCACAGTTCCAAATCTGTAGCCACCGTAAAGCCGACTCCTTCCATCGAGGCCCGCAAGTTCCAAGGCTCGCCGACGCAGAAACCGTCAATAGTGCCGCCCTGCAAGTCAACGATCATCTGAGCCGGTGGGATATTTTTCAGCAGCACATCGCGATCCGGGTCGATCCCGCCGGAAGCCAGCCAGTAGCGCAGCAGCAGGTTGTGCATCGAAGAAGGGTGCACGATGCCCATGCGGTGCGTTTGCGCGGGCGTTCTCTGGAGCATTTTTTTAAAGTCTGCCAGAGTGTAGATCCCTTGGTCGTAAAAGCGCCTCGCGAGGGTAATTCCGTTGCCGTTGCGGCTCATGGTAAGGGCTGTAACCGTCGGTATCGGCTTCTCTTGGTGGCCTCCCAAGCTCAACCAGATCGCCATTCCAGAGGGCATTTGAGCTGCGTCTAAGTAACCTGCGGCGATGCCGTCTACGATGCCGCGCCAGCTTGTTTCCCGCACGAGGTGCACTTCATCGAGGCCGTGCTTGGCAAACAAGCCTTTTTCTTTGGCGATGGCTAGGGGAGCACAGGCTGCTAGGGGAATAAAGCCGAGTTCGAGGTTGACTTTTTCTAGGCCGTGGCGGGCGATCGCGGGTACTTTCCGCGCCCGCAGTTTTTTCACCCGTTTCTGCTGGTTGAGGAAGTAAATCATTTCGCTGCGTAGAGCGTAGTAGCTGGGGTGTGAGACGACTTCCATGCGCTTGCGGGGGCGGGGGATGTCTACTTCGAGAATCCCGCCTATCTTCGATTCTGGGCCGTTGGTGAGCATGACGATGCGATCGCTCAGCAGCACGGCTTCGTCCACGTCGTGAGTTACCATCAGGGCGCTGATTTCGTACTCTTGGCAAATTTCCATCAACTTTTCTTGCAAGTTGCCGCGAGTCAAAGCGTCCAAAGCGCCGAAGGGTTCGTCTAAGAGTAACAGTTTGGGACGCAGGGCGAGGGCGCGGGCGATCGCCACGCGCTGTTTTTGTCCCCCCGATAGAAGTGCGGGCTGTTTCTCCGAGTGGGGGCCCAAGCCTACCATGTCGATGTGTTTTTGAATGATTTCGAGCCGATCGGCTTTGGGTAAGCCTTTCATCACCGAGTCTACGGCTAGAGTAATGTTTTCCCTAACCGTCCGCCAAGGCAGCAGCGAATAGTTTTGGAATACTACCATGCGATCGGGCCCGGGTTTGGTGATTCTTTGTCCTTCGATCGTCACCAACCCTTCTGTCGGCAGATCCAAACCTGCGACCATATTTAGCAGCGTAGATTTGCCGCAGCCGGAGTGTCCGATTAAGGAGATAAATTCGCCTTTTTTAATTTCCAAATCGATGCCTTTGAGGGCAACATATTTGCCACCGTCGGATAGATTAAAGACTTTTTCGAGTTGTTCTACTGCAATCAAAACAGACATGATTTTCTTGCCTTTTTTGTAGGTTTGTTATTTCGATAGATATTGATTGTTAACGGTTGACTGTTGACTGTTGACTGTTCGCTGTTGATATATAACAGCTCATAGTTAATACATTCCTGGAGGCATAAAACAGGTCTTTAAACTAACCAAAATATTTTATTGAATCCTTCAAGAATAGTTTAAAAAATTGGTTGCTGAGCCTCGGAGTTCGTAATTCCTGTAACAGTCAACAGTCAACAGTCAACAGTCAACAGTCAACAGTCAACAGTCAACAGTCAACCGTTAACCCATCGAATTAGCTACTTTCCTTGACTAGGAGCAATCTTTTGCTGCAACCAAGCCATCATGCGATCGAGCAACAAACCAACAGCCCCAATGTAGAACACCGCTAACAGAATTTCGCTGATGTAGTTTTGCTGGTAAGCATTCCAAATAAAGAAGCCGATACCCGTAATCCCCGACATCACAATTTCCGCTGCAATAATCGCCAGCCAAGCTAGCCCGATCGCAATTCTCAATCCTGTGAAGATATAAGGAAGCGCTGACGGAAACAAGATATTGATGTAATACTCCTGACGAGAAAGTTGCAGCACTTTCGCAACGTTGTTATAGTCATCAGGAATTTGGCGCACACCTTCAGCCGTGTTGATCAAAATCGGCCAAACTGAAGTGATAAAAATCACGAACAAAGCAGCAGGTTCGTTTTGTTGCAGTGCAGCTAGGGCGATCGGCACCCAAGCCAAAGGCGCCACCATCCGCAAAAACTGGAAAATTGGGTCTAAAGCCTTATTCAAGAAAGGATTAGTACCTACCACAACTCCCATGCTAATTCCCACAACAGCAGCGAGAGTGTAGCCTTTAGCCACCCGTTCCAAACTAGCTAAGGTTTGCCAAAATAAGCCTACTCCGTAGGTTTTGGAGTTCATGAAAGGATACATCAGCAAAATCCGCGTCCGTTCATCTGTCCAAACGCTAGTCGGCCCCGGCAACTTAATAATTCCAGAACTCGACAAAAATTGCCAAACTAAAAGAAATCCAATTAATCCCAAGATTGGCGGCAAGATATTTTGGGAATTTTTCTTCCAAAATTCGCCAAAAGCTCCTTGGACATCGAGTCCGCCTCTCCGACTTGTACTTACAGCCATCCTGCTAATCTCCTATGTTTCTGCTGTTTATTTTCGAGACTAAATTATGGGAAGGTAAGACCCATCACACTTTTTTAATTGCCAAACTCTTGAGATAAGCTTCTGGTTGGTCCGGGTTGAATTCTGTGCCATCAAAGAACTTCTCAACGCCGCGAGACGTACTTGCGGGAATGTCAGCATCAGAAACTCCGGCTAATTTAGCTGCTTTCTTCCAGATATCTTCGCGGTTGACTTTATCGATAATTTCTTTTTTATCTGCCAAGGTTTTTGTCGGCAAGAAACCCCAGCGCACGCTTTCGGTTAAGAACCATAAATCGTGACTCTTGTAGGGATAGGAAACGTTGCCGATGTCGTCTTTCCAGTACAGCGGACTAATCTTGAAGTCGTTGATATCTGGTTTGCTGTCGCCCATAGCATACTTGCCTTCATAGGAAGGTATCAAAACTTGGGGAGATACGTCAAAGAAATTTTTGCCAGAAACAATGGCGACCAATTCGGCTCGATGTTCGGGCTTGTCGCACCACTGCTGTGCCTCAATTAGTCCTGCGAGTAAGGCTTCGGTGGCTTTCGGGTGTTTGTCTACCCAGTCGCCGCGAATTGCTAGATATTCCTCTGGGTGATCTTTCCAGATTTCGGCGGTGAGGGCGGACATGAAGCCGATGTTTTCTTTGACTATCCGCAGCGGCCAGGGGTCGCCGGTACTGAAACCGTCCATGCTTCCGGTTTTCATGTTGGCCACGGTTTGGGCGGCCGGTACTGTTAGCAGTTCGACATCTGCGTCGGGATTGATGCCGTTAGCTGCCAGCCAGTAGCGAATCCACAAGTCTTGGTTGGCTTTGGGGAAGGTGTAGGCTGCTTTGAAGGGCGTGCCTGCTTGTTTGAGGCCTTTGATGTAGTCTTGGGCCGCTCGATCTAGTTTAAGTCCGAGGCCTTTGCCTTGGTGTTTGCCCGCGATCGCAATTCCATTTCCCTGAGTGTTCAACTGCGCCAGAACATACATCGGGATTTGGACGCTGTTTTTGGTAATCAGGCCTTTACTAATTTGATAAGGCATCGGCATTTGCCACTGACCGCCGTCAATGCCGCCGCCTGCAGATCCGATTTCTACGTTATCTCTTGCCGAACCCCAGTTGGCTTGCTTGGCAATCGTGACTTCGGTCATGCCGTATTTGGCAAAAAAGCCTTTTTCTTGGGCAATGATTAAAGGTGCTGCTTCGACGATCGGGATATATCCCAATGTAATTTTAGTGCTTTCAATTCCTTCGACTCTTTTCTCGTTGGCAACAGCCACTACTGAGGTAGCTGCGGGTATCGCGCCGTCAGCACCGGCAGTTGCACCGGGTTCTGGGGGATTTCCCAAACAGCCTTTGAGCAGTATTGAACTGACAGCAGATGCACCTGCGGTGACGATAAATTTACGTCTGGAAAATTGCTCTGAAAATTTTGTCATAGTCTGGCCTCGCTGCAATTCATAATCTTCTGTAACGACATCACTGAAGTTTATCAAGGCGCTTTTTTGCTGTTCGCTAATGGGGTTGAGCGAACTGTTTTGAGCGCAGGTTGGCAGGAGGGAGCAAAAGATTTATTGCTAGCATAAGTCTTTAAACTACCCTGCTGATTTGACTTTTTTGATTAAAATCGATATTTCGATCGGCCGAGTTCTGCGAACTCACTTTTTGCGAGCCGCACGTTTCCTTGACTTGATAATTAACTCTACCGTACTCTTGCGCAAATTATAAAACAATTATTAAATTCAATTGATAAGTAAATCTTTTAGGACTGTGCTATCGATAAGGAGCCGTTGTGAAGGGCGATCGGGTTTGCTTATCAAAACTGCTTCAAACCAAGACTTGCAGGGTAAAGGTTGTAGCGAAGGGCGATCGGGGGGCATTCACATCGATTGTCAATAAGTGGCAAACATCGCAGCCACCGCACATTTACTTTGTTAATATATGTCTATTTTTTTAAGCTAATTGTAGTGTAATATACAGAAATAGTTACTATTTTACGCTTTTGCTGTTTTCAAAGGGTTAATATCGTTTCCGGTTGCATCGGAAGGATATAGAGGACACGGCAGTGCCGTGTCCATAAAATTAATGGAGGTAGGGACACGGCACTGCCGTGTCCTGACTGTGAGTAATATTAATTCCGATGCTACCGGAGTTGATATAACTGGTTTTCATTGGTGGACTAAAATTGGCGCTTAATCGTAAGTGATTTACCGGATATGATATGACGTGGGCTTTCAGGTTCGATTTCGGTAAAACAGAGAAACCGGGTTTCTTCAAGAAACCCGGTTTCTAAACACCCGAAATTACTAATCGATCGCAGTACCTACAAGTTCGATTAGTTGGGCGGATCGAAGCGGTTGACGGAGAGAGCAACACCGATCATGGGCAGCGCTACACCGAAGCAAATCAACCACTGATCCAGATTCATCGGAGCCGTCTCAAATATGCGATTGACAAACGGAGAATTAGCAAAGATGATCTGCAAAATTATCGCCAGGACAATTCCCACACCGAGGGCGGGAGCGCCGCTAACTTCTTGCTTAGAACCGCTAAATTTAGCAATCAAAGAAGGCAACAACTGGCTGAGACTCAACAGGTAAAAAATTCTCCCCATTACCAAAGCTTGAATCGCCATTGTGCGGGCCAGTTCCAAGGTTCCCCAATCCGCTTGGCGCACCCATTCAAACATTCCGAAAATCAGAGTCCAGTTGTAAAGAGAAATAGCGATGATCCGCTTGATCCGATTTCCGGTGAGGAAAGCTTCGTTTACCGGTCGGGGCTGCTGTTTCATGACTCCCGCTGACTTGGGTTCGAAAGCCAGAGGCACAGTCATGGTGATCGAGTTGAGCATATTCAGCCAGAGAATTTGTAGCGACAAAATCGGCAATTCTCGACCGAGGAGGGTGCTGAGCAAAATTGTCATCGATTCTCCGCCGTTGACTGGGAGAATGAAGCTGATTGCTTTGAGCAGGTTTTTGTAAACCGATCGCCCTTCTTCTACAGCAGATTCGATCGACGCAAAGTTATCATCGGTAAGGATCATGTCGGCGGCTTCCTTAGAAACCTCAGTACCGCTGCCCATCGCAATGCCGATATCCGCTTGTTTGAGGGCTGGCGCGTCGTTAACGCCGTCTCCCGTCATCGCCACTATTTCGCCTTTTTGCTGCAAAGCTTCTACCAGGCGGAGTTTTTGTTCTGGGGCGACGCGGGCAAAAACTGAGCCGGCTTCTACGGCTTCCGCGAGTTCAGTCTTGCTCATTTCGGCGAGTTGAGCGCCGGTGTAGGCTACAAGTTCTCTGTGGTGTTTAGTTTTGCGGAATCCCATGCGGCGGGCGATCGCCTTGGCTGTAGCGATGTGGTCGCCGGTAATCATTTTGACTTGGATGCCGGCGGTTTGACAAGCTTGGACGGCTGCGATCGCTTCTGCCCGCGGCGGGTCGATCATACCTTGGAGTCCCAAGAAAATCAGCCCTGACTCCAAATCCGAGTGATCGACGGAATTTTGGCTTTGGGGTACTGCCTTTTTCGCTAAAGCCAAGACGCGCAGGCCTTGCTTTGCCATTTCATCGACTTGGTGGTGGATTTGTTCGCGATCGACTTCTACCGGATTTCCTTGGGTATCGAGACTGGAACCGCAGCGGCCGAGAATTGATTCTACGGAACCTTTGACGTACAAAATTTTGCCAGTGGGAGTTCGGTGCAGCGTCGCCATGTATTGAAACTGAGATTCAAAGGGAATTGAATCCAGCCGCTGCATTGACTTGGACAAAATTTGCTGGCTCAATTCGGCTTTTTTGCCCGCTGCAATTAACGCTCCCTCTGTCGGATCTCCGACGACAATCCAATTATCGTCTTTGAATTCCAAGTGAGAATCGTTGCAAAGCAGTCCAGCTTGCAAACATTCTTGCAAAGTTGGAGTTTGGCTGACAGTAATTGGCAGTTGGTTGAGTTGAATTTCACCTTCGGGGCTGTATCCCGTACCCGTAACCGAGTAGGATTCGCCGCCAGAATAGATTTCTTGCACCGTCATTTGGTTTTCCGTCAAAGTTCCGGTTTTGTCGGAACAGATGACTGTAGCGCCGCCGAGGGTTTCCACTGCGGGCAATTTGCGGACGATCGCGTGGCGATTTGCCATCCGGGAAACGCCTACGGCTAGGGTGACGGTGATGACGGCGGGTAAGCCTTCGGGAATTGCGCCGACAATCAGGGCGACTGCGGGCTCGACTGCTTCTTTAAAGGCTGAAACTCCCGCAGGGACTGGCCTGCCCAATCTGACTGCGAAGGTCAAGGTTGCCATTCCCAACACGAATAACAGCCAGTTTTGACTGAATTGGTTGAATTTGCGGGTTAAGGGGGTGGTGAGGTCGATGTGCCGATCTAATAGTTGGGAGATTTTGCCGGTTTCGGTTTTATTGGCGATCGCAATTACGATGCCGCTACCTTGGCCAAAAGTGACAAAACTGCCGGCATAGGCCATGTTATCCCGTTCTGCTAGTGGCGTTTCTTGTGGCAGAACTAAGTCTCCAGACTGTCCTAATTCTTTTTCGACAGCAACAGATTCCCCGGTGAGTCCCGATTCGTCGATTTGCAAGTCGCGGACTTTCACTAAGCGCAAGTCTGCCGGTACTTTGTCGCCGGAAGTCAGGATTACTAAGTCGCCGACTACGAGTTCTTTGGAGGGAATTCTTAATTTTTTGCCGCCCCGAATGACTGTGGCTTCGGTGGTGACAGCTTGGGCTAGGGCTTCAATTTTTTTCTCGGCTCCAGCTTCTTGGATGAAACTAATAGTAGCGTTGGTGGTTGTTACGCCCCAAATTACGCTAGCGTTTAGCCATTCTCCGATCACTGCTTTGATTAAACCTGCACTCAGCAAGATGATCAGCAGGGGTTGGTTAAATTGCAGGATAAATTTTAACCAGGCTGGTTTCCCTGCTTTAACCGTTAGTTCGTTGGGCCCGAATTTCTGTTGGCGATGGTTGGCTTCTGTCGGTTCTAAACCGCTTTCCAGGTTGGTTTCTAAGATAGTTGCAACCTTGGATATTTCTAGGTAGTGCCAATATTGCTCTGCTACGTCTACATCGTTGGCGGATCTTGATGGCATGATTCTTCCTGAATATTTGGGGTGTCTGACGAGCTTCGATCGCTCCTTAATAGGCACGCTCAATACAACTCATCGCTCGTTGGAGCGTGAATATATTGAGCGGACTAATTGTTTGTTGATTGCTTTAACGGGCTGTGACTTACATCTATATTACAACGGATGTGGCCGTTTGTGGCAAGAGATTTGGGGAATTTTTTCCGGCGCTAAATCTTGTTTGGGACTTGGTAGCTAAGGTGGGGAAAAGTCGATCGAGTCCATTGACATTTGGCAACTTTTAGGTTTTGTTGAAGGAAGGCACGACACGGAAGTCACGGATACACGGATTCATTATTGAGCAGGAGTCAGGAGTTCTCGATCGCAGAGCGTGTTAAAACCTAGTTAAGCGACCAAATTCTGAGCTTATGGAAATATTTGTGACGCTGGTGCTGGGTTCGGTGCTGTTTGTCTGGGGAATGCGCGGAGGAAAGGCGTTAGTTCGATCGGGAGTGACGGCTAACGATTTGTTTAAGGGCAGAAATTCGATCGCCCTGCTGTTTTTGGGTTTCTACTTTGCCTTGCTGCTACTGGCTTTAAACCTGCCTCAAATGCCTGCTTTGCCAATCGAGTGGCGCTTTCACGGGATGCAAGTGACTTGGACTTTGCTGCGAGTGATGCTGATGGGAATCTGCGGTATTGGCTTTACTGTAAGCTGGCAGACGGCGCGATCGCAAGTAATTGCAGTAATCTTAATTGGCTTGCTGGGATTGGGCGGATTTACCGGCGCTGAAGCCTATTTTCTGGCACCAATTTACGCTGATTTAGTTGACAATTTGCAGCCAAACGGTGTGTTTCGGCAAACATCTAACAGCAGTTGCGCGCCGGCGGCGCTAGCAACAGTGTTAAGGCGTTGGGGAATGGATGCGACGGAATCGAGTGTAGCGCGTTTCGCCGGCACGAGTCGCTTGGGAACTTCCATGCCGCAATTAATTGTGGCAGCGAGGGCTTTGGGCATCAATGCGATCGAACTAACGCCAACTTGGGAGCAAATTCAGCAAATTAATCGCCCCGGAGTGCTAGCAGTTTGGCTGTTTGACGGCCCTCGGAAGCTACCGCACGCGGTGGCTTTGCTGGGAATGAATGACAGTGTAGCTGCCATTGGAGACCCGGCGCGGGGCAGGATTTTCTATTTAGATAGAGCAACTTTTGCTCAGATTTGGCGAGAGGAATACGTGCCTATTTTTCGTTCTGCGGATATCTTGTTAAGCGATCGGCAAGCTATTGACTATTTGAGTAAATTAGGATATAATAGCGGCAATTTAAAAGCAGATATCGAGCGCTTTCAAAATGATAAAAAATTAAAAGTTAGCGGCAACTTAGACCGGATGACTGAGTTAATGTTGAGCGGCAGTTTTTTGCAAGAAGTCCCCAGATTGGATGGGAAATAGTTATTAAAAATCGTCAACTGCAGAGGCACTCTTGACGCAGAGGGAAGAAGAATTGTGCAGTTTTTTTTAAACAATAGTTGAGCCATCCATTCCTAGCGATCGCAAATATTCGATCGCCCCAGCAGATGATCGGCGATCGCACCTTGGTAGCGTGGCGGCATGAAATTACCGTAAGCGTAGGCAGTTGCATCTAATTCCTCCTATATTTTTACCGTCGATCGCAGCTTTGCCACGCTTCACCGTTTTTGACAATTGGGAACAGTTGAATCGCTCATTTTAGGCTCAGACAGCTTGACTTCCCATCCATTTGAATTCCACCAATTAACTCGCTGATTCGGCTGAATCCAGAAGTTTAGTTGCGCGATTTTGCCATCCTCAAATCTGAGTTTGGGAAAGGTAGGATAACTGGTATCATCGGTTTCGCGATAAGTGCGTCCTAGGTAATTAATGCAGGTTGTTAATCCCTCAGCAATTCCCAATTCTTCCACTCCAGTTCCCTTCAATTTTGCATCATCGTAGCTGAAAGAACCGTTGAATGAATTGCCGGCTAACCTACCTTTGGTAACAGTGACGGTGAAATCGTAGGTGACGGGAACTGCGTAGGCTTGGGTTGCAGTTACAACTGTGCTCAGAAAAGTCGTGGCAATCGCCACCGAGAGTTTTGAAATTGCTCGCACACTCGCATCCCGAAAAAGAACAACACTATTAATTTCGCTTTCAATCATCGGGAAACTCCTTAACTACGCTTCTCTCGTAAGTGATTTACCGGCTATGATATCATAAGTAATGAGTTAAATGCGATCGCAGCAGACTGCCAAGGCAACAAAACTTACCACCTATGGTTAATAATGTATACTTTTTTGGTACTGCAAACCCCAACAGAACACGCCCGTCTTTAATTGCCCAGAATTAACTGAGTAGATTTAACCACATTCATTCCCGCCGCAGCAAATCTTTGAAAAGCTGCATCTGCTTGTTCCGTAAAATCAACAACACCCGGAACAACCACAGGCGAAGTGCAATCTTCCAGCAAATAAACCTTCTTTGCCAAATTCGGATCTCGCCCTAAAATTTCAGTCAGCAAATCATCAATCGTCCAAGCAACGCAGTGACTTTTCGCTTGTCCGGCAATAATTACTGCATCAAATTCGAGCAATTTCTCAATAAACTTAGCATTCTTTTGAGCAATAGAAACCCCGTCCGGCCCGTCTAAGACTTCCGGCCGCAAAACAGAATAGTTTTCTGTCAGTGGATTGCCGCCTTTAATCTCAAAAAGTGCTTGGCTGTTGCGGGCGATGCCGTGGAAAAATATTGCTTCTTCCACGGCGGAAACCAGGGCGTGTCCGATGCCGCCCAGCATTGAGTGATACGGCCAAATTGTCAGGGGATATTTGCCATTTTCGCTGAGTTTCTGAACGTAGTGGAGTGCGTGTTTTTGCAGTGCCGAATAGTTACCGTTGGCGATGCTGTGGGCGACGGCTGGATTAACTTTCCAGATACCTTTTTGTACATCTTCTAGTGTAATGGAAGTCGCGGCTGGTAGGGGGTGTTCGCCTGCTTCGTCGATCCAAAAGATTGGATGAAAAATTTGCATGGCGGTGTGGGTATCCATTGTCGGCGCAATGGTTGTAATTGCATTTAAATTGCTGTAGATAAATTCGCACAGCCGCAGGTTGTCATCGACAGCACCGCTACCGGAACGCCCGCCGACAAATAGTTCAAATTCGGGCAAGCAAAAGGTATTTTGGGCGTCGATTATCAGCAAACAAATGCGGTTTTTGTCGTTGGCGGCGGGCTGGATGCTGTATTTTTTCGCCCATTCTTTAGCTTCAGCGGCGCGTTCTCGGTAGGGAACTCGCCAGACTTGGCCTACTTTTTTGGTGTCGAAATAGTCGGGGGTTGGGAGTTGGGTTTTTGCTGTCATGGCTGATTTATTTTGGGGTAAGTTATCGGATTTGAGAGTTTAGATTTGAGATTTTAGATTGAAGAGTAGTATAATGCTGAGAGCTATTTGCGGGTGAGTCATGCCTATCAAACAAATTCAAGATTTTGCTAGGGGAAGTTTTCAACGAATATTATTGCTTTTTTCCCTCGCAACTTTAGTTGGTATCTTAATTCTAGCAACTAGGTCCTTTTATGTTCAAGAATTTTTAAGAAATGTCTTAATGCAGATCGAGCATTTAGGCGCTTGGGGCCCAGTAGCTTTTATTGTCACCTACAACCTAGCTACTGTACTATTTATACCGGGTTCTGTGTTGACTCTTGGAGGCGGGCTGATTTTTGGTCTGTGGTGGGGTTCGGTTTACGTGTTTGTCGCGGCAAGTTTAGGTGCTACGTTTGCTTTTCTGATCGGGCGATACTTGTCGCGCGATCGCGTGGTAAAATATATGGAAACTTATCCCAAGTTTAAAGCTTTCGATCGCGCAGTTTCTCAACAAGGATTTAAAATAGTCTTTTTGACCCGCCTCTGTCCTTTATTTCCTTTCAATTTATTGAATTACGCTCTGGGAATTACTCAGGTTTCTTTAAAAGATTACGTGTTAGGTTTTTCGGGCATGATACCGGGAACTGTTATGTACGTTTACTCAGGCTCTTTGGTGGGAAATATTGCTGCGATATGTACGGTAAATCTGCCTGCAAATCCGCAAGCAGAAGCCGCAAAATGGTTGATTAATATCATCAGTTTTACGGCCGCTGTCGCAGTTACTTTCTCGCTCTCTCGTATTGCTGGCAAGGCTTTAGATGAAACTATTTAATTAGGAGAATTTGTAAATGTCGCAGTCAAAAGTCGATCGCGTAACTGTCCCCCCGATGGACGAGCACAACCAGAAATTAGTCTCCTATTTGCATCCGCCAGATTGGGTAAATCCGCAGCCCGCTAGCAGTTATAATTTAGTAGTAATTGGAGCCGGGCCCGCCGGATTAATTGTGGCTGCGGGTGCGGCAGGTTTGGGCGCGAAAGTTGCTTTGATTGAAAAACATTTGATGGGCGGCGATTGTTTGAATGTCGGTTGCGTGCCGTCAAAAGCCCTGATTCGATCCTCCCGAATTGTCGGCGATATCTGGAATGCTAGTAAATTTGGCGTTCATGTTTCTGACAGTGCAGAAGTTGATTTTTCCGCTGTGATGGAACGGATGCGCCGCATCAGGGCGGGAATCAGCGATGTTGATTCTGTTCAACGCTACCAGCACAAATTAGGAGTCGATGTTTTCTTAGGTTCCGGTCGTTTTACTAGCAATAATACCATAGAAGTTGCAGGTCAAACTCTCCGCTTTAAAAAAGCAGTAATTGCCACAGGTGCCAGGGCGCTACAACCGCAAATTCCAGGTTTACAAGAAGCTGGATATCTGACTAATGAAACTGTGTTTAACCTCACGGAAAGACCGCAACGTTTGGCAGTAATTGGCGCGGGGCCGATCGGCTGCGAATTGGCTCAAGCATTCCGCAGGCTGGGATCGGAAGTCGTGTTGCTGCACAAAAATGCTCAGATTTTAGACAAAGAAGATGCGGATGCAGCTACAATTGTGCAGCAGGCTTTTCTACGCGAAGAAATTCAACTAATACTTGAATCAAAAATAGAGCGCGTTGAGAAAACAAATGCAGGCAAAGTAATTTATTATAAATCTCAAGGCAAAGAAAGTTCGGTAATAGTAGATGAAATTATTGTGAGCGCGGGGCGATCGCCCAATGTGGAAGGATTGAATCTGGAAGCTGTGGGCGTCAAATGCGATACACAAACTGGCGTATTTGTCAACGACAATTTGCAAACTACTAATCCCCGCATTTATGCTGCCGGCGATATCTGCATGAAACATAAATTTACTCACGCTGCTGATTTTGCCGCGAGAATGGTAATTCAAAACACTCTATTTTTCGGGCGCAAAAAGCTCAGCGCTTTGACGATACCTTGGTGTACTTACACAGACCCGGAAATTGCGCGCGTCGGGTTGGGCGATCGAGAATTGCAAGCAAAAGGAATTGATGTCGATACATTTTTAATTCCTTTCAGTCAAGTCGATCGCGCAATTATTGACGGCGAAGACGAGGGTTTTGTGAAAATTCACGTCAAGAAAGGCAGCGACAAAATATTAGGTGCAACTATTGTCGCGCGACACGCCGGAGATATGATTAGCGAGATTACTTTGGCAATGGTTAACAATATTGGTTTGGGAAAGATTGCTAGCACAATTCACCCGTATCCCACGAAAGCTGACGCAATTCGGAAAGCGGGGGATGCTTACAATCGCACTCGTTTGACACCGTTTGTGAAAGATTTGTTTAACCGCTGGCTGGCTTGGACTCGGTAGTTTTAAATGTATTCAATCAACACCAGGTACAATTGAACCGTCGGGAGAGATTGCGGTTTTCAACCTTCCCATTTACGTTTCTGTTTCTGTTTCAAATCCAACACCTTCATACAGAAGTGCGATCGGCAAATCAAACTCAATACTTGATAAAGTTACAATCTCTCCAGCAGTGTAAGAATAGTAAAGCCACATTCTGCCCTCTCCCCGACAGTAACGCTCAACAAAAATTTTTTGTGAATCAATCAAGATATACTCTTGCAAAGTCGGAATTTTTAGGTAACAAGTGAATTTTTCATCCCGATCTTTAGCACTTGTACTGGGAGAAAGAACTTCCACAATGATTTTAGGATTCTGAATGAATGTGCGGGAATTCATGTCTTGAGGGTCGCAACTGACTATCACATCAGGGTAGTAGTAACGGCTTTGAAAAGTGACTTGCAATTTCACATCAGACACGTTCATCCGACAGCCTCTGGAACGCAGATGCGGGCGCAAGTTCCTGTAAAAGTTAAGTGCAATATCGTTATGGGGAATTGTACTGCCCATCCTGGCAAAAACTTCGCCGTTGACATATTCGTGGCGAATCTCTTGTTGAGCTTCCCATTCGAGATATTCCTCAACGGTCATTTTTTGGGGTGCTTGGGGAATGGATATCATAACAAAATTTTTGTCAATGTTACTTTGATTGTAGCATTAGGCATGGGACAATTGTCAAACAAACCCTGCCTTAAAAATCCCCTTCATCTACTTGGAATACCGTCAATCCCAAGCCTCTCCACATATCAACAACTTGCTGGCGATCGTCCAAGACAAACTTAACATTATATTTCCCTGCAATATGTCGCCGATAAAATTCTTCCTTCATAATCGCATCCTTTCTCATGTCTCCCGTTTTCCGCATATAAAGGTTGGCATAATTGACCTCATACTGCTGCAACCATTTTTCAGTTTGAGGCTGACAGTCATCTGTGCGGCCCGACACTACAATAATATGGGCGCTGGACTGCCACTTGCGAACGGTATCTAACACCGGCGGATTGGGCAAATCGCGATCGCACGTCGAAGCATCGAAAGGATTTCTGCCGTTGAGAAGTGCTAATGTGCCGTCCATATCGACAATAATTGCATCCGGCAAATCCGGGTTATATTCCGGTGGCACAACGGGAACCCGCACGTACTTATTGTACATCTTCATTATCACATCTTTGCCCACCGAATTAAGTCTTTTCAAATCTCGTTTAATACATTCCTCAACCGGAACTTGCAAGAAAGAGTCATTAACTTCGACGATAGCTTTACCTTTAACCAACTGTTTGATATGGTCGATGTGAGGCCCGAAATTAGTATCATCAACAATGACGTGCTTGCCGCTTTCCAAAGCCATCAAAATAATCGTATCTCTCAACTGCAAAACAAACTTTTCATTCGCCGGCGACCAATGAGAAGCGTGAGCCATTTCTCTGAGCAAATCTTTATTGCTCCGCACCCACTTTGCAGGTTCAGACAGCAGCAATTCTCTAGCAAATTGAGATTTACCAGAAGCAGGTAAGCCGACAAGTACAATAACTTTTTTCATGGCAATTGGTAATTGGTAATTGGGCATTGGGCATTGGGCATTGGGCATTGGGCATTGGGCATTGGGCATTGGGCATTGGGCATTGTTTAAATACTTACCTCTTCATTCCATCCGTTACATCCGTTACATAATCCGTTGCCGAACTTCCCTCTTCCCTCTTTCTTAAACATTTGCCTCACGCTCGATCATTAATCCGTGTATCCGTGTCAAAATCTCTTAGAGTGCCTTCCTTCTTCTACAAACCTAAATGGATGTAATCTAAACCTAATAACTCTTCTATTTTATGGATCGTAACATCGCGGAGAGCTTCTTTCACTCCCGCAACTCTTCGGGCCCGCAAAGAAAACAAAATCCCGGAATAGGGTAAATGTTTCACAGCTAAAGCAAAATCTTTCTGAACTTCGATATGTTCGTGCTGTCGGTAAACCTCCTCGATTTCTTCAACCAAAGATTGATATTTATCCTTAACTTTTTGATACAACTCACTCCACTCAGGAAAATAAGCTAAAAACTCTTCTCCTTCATTAGTTAAAACAATTTCTATCATGCGGCGGGTCGAAAACCCTTCACGCAGATGGGAAATCGCGACATATTGCGGAGACTTAACTTTAACTCGGTTGAAGTTAGCGTCGCAGATAATATACCCTTCAGAATCCATCGGGTCTAAATGTTGAGCGGCTTCGATAACTTCTTTCCAGCTAGTTAAAGGATAGGATGCGACCAATTCCCATCCGTATTTATTTGCCCAAAGACTCGGGTCTGTTTCTAGCAGTGTTTGAGTGTTGCGAACCCCGTGCAGCACGATTTGATTTTCCGTTTGCTGCACAACTATTCTATTGTAAGGCGTCATCAACTCAAAGATAAAACACTGGTCGGTTTCTTGTGGCAATTGATATCCCAACTCTTGCCAGACTTTCCAAAAAAGTTCGGAAAAGCTGAATCCAAAACCGTTAACTTCGCCCGCTGCGTCGGGAGTGCCGCTAGATTGCACTCTCCATTCTCCCTTGTAAAAATAAAGTACAGTCAGAGAACCGTCTAGTTTTTGGTAAACTTTGGCATGACTCCAATCAATTGCAGCGGCGTGGCCTTCTCCGTAATTAAAAAATTTGTCGTAGGGATAAGAAACTATCTGCCAATCTTGGGATGAATCTAAAATAATGCCTCGGCACTGCTGGACTATTTTTTCGCCCAGCGGGGATTCTATCTGCGAGTATTTCAGACAGACTAAATCGGGATATTGGCGGTGGCGGGTAACTTTGATATGATAAGTTTCAGACAAAGCTTCCAATCCGTACTGGCGTAAATAATCTTGCAGTTCCACGTTCTCTTCCTAAATTTGTCGCCTTTTCTATTTTATCGGGAACGGCAGATTTTAGTGAATGTGTAAAAAAAATTAAACTTGCTTTTTTTCGGGATACCTATTGTGAGCTTTGTATTGTGGAGTATCGTTGTAAATAGGTGAATGCGCTTTACCGAAAAACTGGACTGTTTCGACATCAAGGAAAAAAAGAGTGAACAATAAATTATTACTTTTGGCGACTTCGGCGTGTGTATTGACTGCTTTAGTACCTGTATCGCAAGTTTTTGGTGCGTCCGAATTGTCGCAGCGACCGCCGGAAACCAAATCTGTTGCTGTAGCGGGTACGGCTGTTCCGGTAAGTCAAATTTTGCAAAAGTTAAAAGGCAAAACACAAGTACCCATTTTCCTCCCCAGCCGGCTTCCTATTTCGCAGAAGCTTTACTATCAAAGCCAAGCGAAAAGGGACAGCTATACTATTTCTATGGAGTATACACCAGATTGCCGAGGTGCGGGAGCTTGCACTTTTGGGGAAATTCGAGGTCAGAAAGGCGGTGAGTTTACTACAAAAGTAGAAGGGGTAACTAAGACTTTAAAAAATGTTCAACTGGCTGACCGAGTGAAAGGAGTTTTTCACAATGGTTGCGGGGCTTACTGCACAGCAACTATCGAGTGGAAAAGTCAGAATTTTATGTATACCGTAGCAATGAAGAACGGAAGGGAATCAGATTTAATTTTAATAGCAAATTCTGCTATTCTAGCTCGGAAGCGTTAAGTTCTGTAGTCGGGGACGCACAACTTATATCTGTAGGGTGCTCTGTGCGTACCTTACAGTTATTGTATGATATATCTTAACTCGCATTCGCCTCTTACAAAATGCTATGGTTTTTTTGCGCTGACCTACTTAGGGGGAAATCAGGATGAGGAGAAGATGGCTATTTGCGGCGATTTTTGCTTGTGTCGTGACTGCTTTTACGATTCCCTTCGGGATAGCTTCGCTTCACGCACCTTTGACACCAAACTCAGCGTTAGCAAGAACAGAACTCCCGATTACAGAAATCCGCTGGTTTAATTATTCCCCTGAAGATAGCTGGCAACCGATACAATTTATTGTGCCCGATCGCAACACTGCAAAATCTGCCGGCAGCCGCAAGTTGCGGTTGTACGATTTTCATATTGCCAAGATGTTTGAGATTTCTCATTTTCTGTGCGATCGCGATCGTGCTTCTGAGGGTTACAATTGGTCTTATCAAGCGGAAAATGGCAATATTGAGATGGGACGCTTCAAAATTAGCTGCAATCTCGCCCGTTCCACAGCCACAGCTTACGGGTTAGGTAAACCAGAAATTACAATGATTCGCCGCAGCTTCAATCTGAAAACTGGTCGCCCTTCTTTTGCGCTCGAAAAATACTCTATTCCCACTTTTAACATTGCTAAAAATAGAGTTGTGCAGTGGAGGAATTTTGTGCAAAACTTTCCCCCAATCCCCGATAACTCAAGTGTAAACCAAGCTAACAGTCGTTTTCCTGCTAGTAACATCTTTAGACAAATCAAAGGCAAAACGCGAGTGCCTGTTTTTCTCCCGAGTAGGCTTCCTTTATCAGACATTCAGCAACTTGATTTTGATGTGCAAGCGGGGGCCGACGGTTACATTGTGGGAATGTATTTAGGCAAAGGATGCCGCGCGGGAGCTTGTTATTTCGGCACAATCGAAGCTAAGAGAAATGAACCGTTTTCGCCTCCTTCGCAATTGCCGCAGGATACTAACAGAAGCGTTGAATTGGCGGGCGGATTCAGGGGGATTTATTTCAATAATTGCGGTGCTTACTGCACTGCTTTTGTTGAGTGGCAAAGGCTGGGGGTATTGTACCGAGTCACAAGGAAAAACGGACGGCAGCAAGAAGTTGTCCAGATAGCAAATTCTGCACTTCAAGCAGGGCAACGTTAAATTGTGGTGGGAAATGCAAAAGGTACGCGCGAGCGAAACTATCCCGAACGCGCCTGCCTTCGGGCAGGGTAGGGAATCGATTTTTTTCACTCCTCATAAACTTTATTCTGGACAAACTGAATGGTCGCGGTCAAACCAAATGATGTAGTAAACAGATTGAACGCGAAACCCAAATATCCGTTTTTTCTCATCAATTCGCATTTCGGATAACCTCTCATCTTCAGGAATATTGTCAGGCAAAGTCGGATGAATGTTAATCAACTTATAACCAGTTCCCACTGATTCACCTCGTTTTTTTGATCCGTGACCTTTGATTTGGCCCCAAGTATATTTCTCAATTTTCTTTAGTCCTTCAATTAGGTCATTGATTTCTGATGCTGTCCAGTCAGACAAAAGCCAACGATTTTTATCTGCATAGGTAAATCTGAAGCTAGGATGCTCATCATCTGTACTGCTTGGTCGATTTAACTGAGTTGCTTGCTCTGGAATTCTACTTGGTTGCTTTTTTTGAGATGGCTTTGGTATTTGACTTTTTTTCCCCACTTACGCCTCCACCAAAGGTGCATAGCAGGATTTCATATCCTCGTGGGAGATGATTTTAGTTGATGTTTCCGCAGGTTCTAATCCCTGGCGGGCGTTGAGCCAAGGTGTCTCCGATTGCGTCAATTCTGCAAGATGTTTAGCACTTAATTCTCCATAAGCATTCCAAACTTCTTCGAGTACCTCTATTTCATCTTCATCAAATTCTTCTTCAAAATTATCTGGAGCTGGAATATCGCTATATTTGTAAGCTTTGTACTCATCCCAAACATCGCGGACAATGGGGCCGGAAACCCAAGCTTCAATATCTTGATCGAATAGCGGCTGGCTTCTAAAGACTAAACTCCAAGCTTGTGCATAATACACGAGCTTTTGCAGTTTCAGAGGAGAAATGGTATCGCCTGCTTCTCGATCGACACGGCATAAAAAGTAACGAGCTACGTCAAGAGCACTTTTCATAGTTTTAGGATTTTAGTAATTTGACAAATTCACTTTTGATGCTAAGCTATTTGGTGGCTTTAGAAGTACGATCGCAATTACGATCGCTCTTTTCCCCTCGCCACTACGTTTCTCTCCCCAAATCTCGCCACCTTTGAGCTAATTCTTTCGAGCTGCTGCTGAGCTAACTCGTCATGCCAACCAGGTTCATCCGGCTCGACCCTAGGTAAATCTTACATGACCGGCAGCCTTTGCTTCGGAATGTCGATCGCCCCCGTGCCAGCGACGCCCAATGCAGGATGGGAAACATCATCAAGGCTAACTGCTACTGGCGGTCATACAATTTTAGATTTTAGATTTTAGGTTTTAGATTGGCAATGGCTTATTATGTAAAGGTTTGGAGCTTGCCTACCGTTGCATCCTTTTTTCAAACAGGCGGTCAAAATCTGGTATTTCTATTTGATCGCCCGAATTATCCCAACCAGCAATTAAAGTCCCCACCTGCGGTACGCTAGATCAGGTGAATATATTGGCTGATTTCAAGCTATCCTCCGATCGATCTTATGTCCCCAACCACATCCGCCCCTTCCCGAACCGTTCGCATCGGTTCCCGCAAAAGCCAACTCGCTCTCGTGCAAACCCACTGGGTGCAAGAACAGCTACAGAAACACTTCCCGGAACACACTTTTGAAGTCCACACCATGTCCACCCAAGGGGACATAATTCTTGATGTCGCCCTCGCTAAAATTGGCGATAAAGGACTTTTTACCAAAGAATTAGAAACGGGAATGATTAACAATGAAACGGACTTTGCCGTTCATTCCCTCAAAGATTTGCCTACCAATTTGCCCGAAGGTTTAATTTTAGGATGCGTCACCGAACGGGAAAATCCCGCTGACGCCCTGGTAGTTCACTCCAAGCACAAAGACAAGCAACTAGACACCCTCCCAGCAGGTTCAGTAATCGGCACTTCTTCCCTGCGGCGGCTGGCTCAACTGCGGCACCATTTCCCTCATTTTGAATTTAAAGATATTCGCGGCAATCTCAATACTAGACTCGCTAAATTAGATGAGGGCGGTTACGACGCGATTATTTTAGCAGTTGCCGGCCTCGAAAGATTGGGAATGGGCGATCGCATCCACCAAATTATTCCTGCTGAAATCTCCCTTCACGCCGTCGGACAAGGTGCTTTGGGTATCGAATGCCGCGCCGGAGATACAGAAATCATGGCAGTGATTAAAGCTCTCGAACACTCGGAAACCGCCCAAAGATGTTATGCCGAACGCGCATTTCTGCGGGAATTAGAAGGCGGCTGTCAAGTGCCAATCGGCGTCAATACCAAAATAGAAAGCGGTCAATTAACCTTAACCGGAATGGTATCGAGTCTCGACGGCAAGCGGTTCGTCAAAGATACTGTTTCCGGCGCTGCCGAGACTGCTGAACTGCTGGGAATTGACCTCGCTCACCGCCTGCGCCAACAGGGAGCTAGTGAAATTTTGGAGGAAATTTTTGTCGAAGTTCGACGCGGTTCCTAAATCAGATCGGTATCTATTTGTCAATGCTTTTAGACGCGAAATATCGCCTTTTGTAAAATAAAAATAATCGGCGGTTCGCTTTTGCTTTCACAGGTACACTAGCAGTATGTTTGTAGATTGTAGATGGTAGTTTTTGATAAAATGGCCGCTCGATTTCCCAAACATCAGACTAATTTAGGACGCTCCGCACGGGTGTTGAAAAACCCGGTTTATGGATGGATGCCTTGCTGTAAAGCCCAGGATTTTTCGTAGAAACCGGGTTTCTTTGGCCTGAGTCCTATAATTGTCAACATACCAATCCAAAATCTACAATCAAACATCCCAAATAAATCAGCAACCTATTTCAGGTAAAGGCAAAATATGAGCGCTCCGCAAACTCAATTAAAGCTAGAATTGGCAAAAGTTCAGCAACTTTATAGCAAAATGCAGGCAGACCAAAAAGCTTTGCAGCAGCAATTGAAAGAGTTTAAAACCCAGACGGGAAACTTTTCCGATGTCGTCGAGCAAGTCTTGCCCTCTGTAGTTTCAGTTTACGTGATGGATTGGGATACAGGAGAAGAAATTTCTTCCGGCAGTGGCTTTTTTGTATCGCCTGACATAATTGTCACCAACTATCACGTTGTCGAAGATATTGCCGATGAAGATTATTTCTATGAAGAAGATGAAGTCGAACAGGTTTTAGTGGAAACTCACGACGGAAAGTTGAGAATGGCAGAGGTGGTATTTACTGGCAATGCGGAAGAGGATTTAGCATTGCTTTTGATTACTGGTTTTATGCTCGACCCGGAAACAGGGGAACAAGTTGAATCTCCAGAAGAATATCCTCCTTTAGAGTTGTCTTTTGATGTGAAAGTGGGCGATCGAGTAATTGCTGTGGGCAATCCTTTGGGGCAGTTTGCTTCAACTGTAACTCAAGGTATTGTGAATGCTATTCGCGAACCCGATGAGTATGAGGAAGGTGACGAAGATGATGATGATGTTGCTGAGGTGAAGGTGTTGGAAACGGATGCGGCGATTAATCCGGGAAATTCCGGCGGCCCGTTGATTAATATGGCCGGTCAAGTTGTTGGGGTGAATACGTGGGGATTGGAAGATGCTGATAGTATTAATTTGGCGATCGCCTCGGTTGCTTTGGATGACTTTTTAGCTGGATTTGAGGAGACTTTTGAGGATGATTCCGACAATTAGTCGCTAGCTGTCGGTAGATTTGATCCCATTACCATCTATGTAGATACAAGGGGCGGGTTTTACCCGAAATATTTGCCAGGACTAACAGCATAGTAAACCCGCCCTTTGGCGAATACAGAGGAAAAAATGGCAGTTTATCAAGTTCGGTTCGTGAATGAGGATCTCGCCCTCGATCGCACGATCGCAGTACCAGACGACCAGTATATCCTAGATATGGCAGAAGACGCAGGTATTCGCCTCCCCAATGGATGCAAGCAAGGAGAGTGCTCTGCCTGTGTTGTCAAACTGCTGAGCGGTGAAATCGACCAAAGCGAACAAAAGTTTTTGAAGCCGTCAGAATTGCAAGCTGGCTACGCTGTTACTTGTGTGGCTTACCCGCTTTCAGACTGCACTTTGTTAACCCATCAAGAACAAGTTTTATATCAAACATCTCTTTATTTTAAGTAATACGAAATCTGGTTTCTTACCATCTTTTTTTATAGTCCGCTAGGAGCAACGGAGGACACGGCAATGCCGTTTCCCTACCCCAAAATAATCATGAGCGTTAGCGAGATATGTAACCATCGCCCGATTAATTAATTGTAGGGAAACGGCACTGCCGTGTCCTGACTGTTGGTAATATCAAATCCGGTGGCATCGGATTTGATATCAAAGCAGATTTGGTTAATGTAAGGTGCGCACTGCGCACCCTACTCAATACACAAAAACTACGGCTTGCCATAAAACTTTAGCAATTCTAGAATCCGTTGGAGCGGAATTTCCGCCCAATCCAAGCGGTAATTGAGTTCGTAGGCCAGCTCGGAAACCGCTTTTTCCAAAATGTAAGCATCTAGCAAAACTTGTAGTTCCGGTATAGATTTGGGCAAGAAATTTGCATCGGCTGCTGTTACCAAATAGCTGTTAAGAAAAGTGAGGCTGACCCAGCGGTGCCAAACGTTCGCCCACTGCTGCATCTCCGGGAGATTTTCAGGGCGAATCATGCCGCTTTCTACTTCATTGCGGAGCGCCAAAGTAACAGCGTAACTCAAAGATTGCAGCATTCCCGCAACATCTCGCAGGGGCGACCTCTTCATCCGCCGCTCGCTTAACGGTCGATTCCGTTCTCCTCCGAAATCAATAATTACGAAGTCTTTCCCTGTATAAAGAACTTGCCCGAAATGAAAGTCCCCGTGACAGCGAATTCTATCGGCCGTGATTCTCAAGTTCAAAATAGACTTGAAACGTTCCATGAGCAACTCTTCGCGGTTGAGGAGATTTTGTGCCGATTTTTGCATTTCTGGCGGCAGTTTGGACAGCCGCTTTTTCAGCAGCAGCAAAGTTCTTCCTGCCAGATTTCTCATGTGTTGATAGATGGAACGCTGGTAAAATGAGGTGAAGTTTTCTGGGGCAAAAGCGGGATTTTCTGTGTCAGAAGCTAAAGCGAGGTGAAGTTCGGCTGTCCGCTGACCTAATAGTTCGGCTGATGCTAAGTAAGAGCCGATGAGTTCCCGAGCTAAGGCGGGAATTTCTAGGGATAAATCGGCTACTAGCGAGTTTGACTGCCGCTGCATTTGTCCGGTCAAAGCGCTGGGTAAATAATTTTCGGGGGAAGTAGATAAATTTTCGGCGGAATGCTTTGCTTCTACTGTCATTACTCGCTCGAAATAGTCGCGCAGTGTGTCTAATGTATAAGACCAAGCGTCTATGCTGTCGGGGATTAATTTTTGCAGTATTCCAACTGTAATTACTTGTTTTTCTGCGGTGCGATATTCCAATGCTCCGGCAATTGGAGCATAGTGTTGGATCGAGTTGCGATCCGTTAAAAAGCGTCCGATTTCTAATTCGGGGTTGATTCCTTCCTCGACTTTTCGCAATATTTTCAGGACGAAGCGGTCGCCGTAACCTGCGGATGTATTGCTTTGTTCTTTTTTGAACAGGTGAGGGTCGAGGTGCGATAAATCTTGTTCTGAGCTGAATGCACTGTCGGCAATTCCTAGCAGTTGACCTGCTGCACCTGTGTAACTGCGAGAATTGCCGATCGCCCCCAGCAGCGCGCTCAGAAAACCTTTGTCCCCAGCAGCATCAAATAGTACCCCGACTTCCTTGTTGGTTTCTGGGAAGTGCAGGCGCGCGATCGCCCGATCGTCCGCATCGCCTTTCATCTCTTCCCAACCTAAAGGCAAAACGTAAGTTTCCGGCATACCTTCAGTATAATTCAACTGCAAAAACAGAATGTAAACTGTAGATTCTTCCCCGGCACTATCTTTACATTCAACAGGCACCACTTCACTTATTTCTAATGATTGAATTGTCCTGTCTGTACTGCTATACCAGCGATTGCGCCGCAAATATTCCGGCAAAATAGAGAGCAGCATATCGCTTAACTGACTTGTAGCAAAAGCAGTTTTCCAATTACCGATGACCGCCAAACTCGGCAAGTTTGTGTGATAACCCTGCAACGAAAAATCTTCTTGTTTAACAGTAAGAGTAAACCAGTAAAACGTGTGAGGACTCAAGCTCAAAAAGTAAGGCGAGTCGCCAACCGCCGGAAACTCAGTTCGGCCGAAAATCTCCACAGGAACAGCACCTTTAAAGGGCGAAAGGTCTAATTCTGCAGTCTGCACGAAACGCGACAAATTAGTCACTACGAGGATGTGTTCGTCTTGATAAGTACGAACAAAAGCTAAAACTTTGCGGTTTTCCGGGTACAAAAACTCGCAAGTTCCGCGGCCGAATGCTTGGAAGCGCTGCCTAATTGCAATTAGGCGTTTCATCCACCACCAAAGAGAACTCGGATTCGCCCGCTGCGCGTCCACGTTAACAGATTCGTAGTGATATTCAGGGTCAACAATGGGCGGCGCGTACAGCCGCTGCGGGTTAGCGCGGCTGAAACCGGCATTGCGATCGCCACTCCACTGCATCGGAGTTCTCACCCCGTTGCGATCGCCCAAATAGATATTGTCTCCCATGCCAATTTCATCGCCGTAGTAAAGCACCGGCGTACCCGGAAGAGACAGCAGCAAAGCATTCATCAACTCGATGCGGCGGCGGTTATTTCCCATCAAAGGAGCCAAGCGGCGGCGGATGCCCAAATTAATTCTCGCCTGAGTGTCTTGAGCGTAAACCCGATACATATAATCTCGGTCTTCATCACTCACCATTTCCAGCGTCAGTTCGTCGTGATTCCGCAAAAATAATGCCCACTGACAGTTATTGGGAATCTGCGGAGTTTGCTGGAGAATGTCGCTAATTGGAAAGCTATCTTCCATGTACAAAGCCATAAATAAACGCGGCATCAGCGGAAAGTGAAAGTTCATGTGACATTCATCCCCAGAGGCATAATATTCAACCGCATCCTCCGGCCACTGATTCGCCTCAGCTAGCAGCATTCTGTTGGGAAATTTCTCATCTACGTGCTTGCGCAAGTGTTTGAGGAATACGTGAGTTTCGGGTAAGTTTTCGCAGTTAGTACCTTCGCGCTCGTACAGGTAAGGCACGGCATCCATTCGCAGTCCGTCTACTCCCATCGCCAACCAGAAATCTACCACATCTAAGATGGCTTGACGCACTGCGGGATTGTCGTAATTTAAATCCGGTTGGTGGGAATAAAAACGGTGCCAGTAATAAGCTTTTGCTACAGAATCCCAAGCCCAATTTGAAGTCTCAAAATCTTGGAAAATAATTCTAGCATCTTGATATTTTTCCGGCGTGTCGCTCCACACGTAAAAATCTCTTTCGTTGCTGCCTTTCGGGGCACGGCGCGCTTTTTGAAACCATGCGTGCTGGTCGGAAGTGTGGTTAACAATCAACTCAATAATGACTCTAATTCCCCGCAAGTGCGCTTGTTCTAAAAGATGTTTGAAATCTTCTAAAGTGCCGTAAATCGGGTTGACGGTGGTATAGTGAGATGTATCGTAGCCGTCGTCTCGAAGTGGCGAAGGAAAAAATGGCAGCACCCAAATTGCTGTTACTCCCAAGTTTTGCAGGTAATCCAGTTTTTCTGTCAGTCCCCGAAAGTCGCCGATGCCGTCTGCATTGCTGTCGGCAAAAGCGCGAATTGGTACTTCGTAAATGATGGCGTCTTTGAACCACAAGGGGTCGTTATTTAACATTGAGTTGGCCATGATTTTTAGGGGTAATTGGTAATTGGGATTTGGTAATTGAGATTTGTTAGTTCAAATCCAAACTGATAAATCATAACTCATAATTTTGCCGCGCTTCGTCATGCTAGCGGCAGAATTTTAATCGTAATTTATTAACGCAAAACTTATAAGTTCTTAACTATAAAATCTCAACAATCTGTTTTGCTATTTCGGATACAGTTCACAATCTGGATACCGGTGGGCGGTGCTAGATACCGCTGCTTGCTAAGCACACCCTACAGACCGGTGCGCTGTGCGTGGTGTTACAGACTGGTGCGCGCTGCACACCCTACAGAATCAGGATTAGGGGCGGTTTTTACTACCTGTCGGACGGTTGCCACGACATTACACTACCTTGACTTTAAATACTAGTTTTTGTTACATTAGTTTACATAAAGCAACAAAAGTTAAGGAAAAAGCAAAAATGACTATTGTAATCGCTCTATTGATCGTCGGTTGGGTAGCGGCCTCAGTGATTGGCACTCAAGCATACTTCCTGGGCGAACAGTCAAAGCCCATCCACGATCGCAATTGGAACGATGAGTCTTTTGAACAACTGGCAAAATCGGTTACTGGAACAGAAATTGATTACCGCGTTCGCGTTCCCGCCTACAGCATGGATGCCTATGGCAGCCGCACGATGCGCAACTCGTAATATCGTTTCCGGTGGCATCGGAATTAATATTACCCGAAATCAGGACACGGCAGTGCCGTGTCCCTACAATTAATTGCGGTAGGGAAACGGCACTGCCGTGTCCTCTATATCATTCCGGCGCAGCCGGAATTGATATAACTATACGCAGAAACCCGATTTCTTGGAGAAACCGGGTTTTCTGGTGCGGCGCGGCAACTACAAACTGTTACCTACCAGCGCGGGGAAAAAGTCTTTTTTGCGAAACTGTAAAGTGTTATTTTCGCAGTCTATCGCAATTGTATCACCTTCAACAAACGCATTTTCCAGAATCTTGTTAGCCAGCGGGTTTTCCAACTCCCGCTGGATGGCGCGTTTCAAGGGACGAGCGCCGTAAACCGGGTCGTAACCGACATCTGTGATATGGTTTTTCGCAGCATCCGACAGTTCCAAAGTAATTTTTTGTTCCGCCAACAACCGCTCGATCCGCTTCACTTGAATGGTGACTATTTGTCGCAGTTCCGTCTTGCTCAAAGTGTGGAACAAAATTGTCTCGTCCACCCGCTGAAGAAACTCCGGTCGGAAGTGCGATCGCAGCGCTCCCATCACCCGTTTTAACATTTGCTCGTATTCTTCGTCTGTCTCCCGTTCTTGAGTCAATAAATTTTCATTTTCACTCTTGTTTTCACTCTTAGTTACTACAGTATCAACATCAACTCGCTGGGCAGACACCTCCACAGTACCGTCGGCTGCAACTTTATAATCTGTCTTGTGACTTGACAAATCTTTCGTTTCCTGCTTCCGAGTTGCAGTTTTTTTAGCGGTTTTTTCCTTCTTGGTAAACACGTCTAAAATGTGGTCGCTGCCGATATTGCTGGTCATCACAATTACGGTATTTTTAAAGTCAACCACTCGACCTTGAGAATCGGTAATTCTGCCGTCATCCAACACTTGCAACAAAATGTTAAATATATCGGGGTGCGCCTTTTCCACTTCGTCAAACAGCACCACCGAATAAGGGCGTCTCCGCACTGCTTCCGAAAGTTGTCCCCCTTCATCGTAACCGACGTATCCGGGGGGAGCTCCTACCAACCGGGAGACGTTTTGCTTCTCCATGTATTCCGACATATCGATGCGGACGATCGCATCATCGCTGTCAAACAAAAACTCAGCCAACGCCCGCGCTAACTCTGTTTTGCCGACGCCTGTGGGGCCCATAAACAAGAAAGAGCCGATCGGTCTCCCCGGATCTTTCATCCCCGCCCGAGCCCGCCGAATAGCCGCTGCAACCGCTGTCACAGCCTCCTGTTGACCGATTACCCGGTGGTGCAAATGCTTTTCCAATTGCAGCAATTTTTGGCGTTCGGATTCTAACAATCGGTTGACAGGAATTCCCGTCCATTTTGCAACAATTTCGGCAATGTCGCCCTCAGTAACTTTTTCCCGCAGCAGGGAAGAACCTTGAGCTTGCTGTTTCAAAAGTTCCGCTTCTTTCGCTTCGCGATCGCGCACCGCAGTTTCCAACTTGCCGTACTTCAACTGCGCGGCTTTATTCAAATCGTAAGCTCTTTCTGCTTGTTCGATTTGCACTCGCAGTTGGTCTTCTTCTGCTTTCAATTTATTGATTGCATCCAGCAACTGTTTTTCGCCCAACCACTGAGAAGACAATTTTTCTTGCTTGACTTTTAAGATGTCAATCTCAGATGTGATGCGTTCGACGCGGAAGCTGAGCCCAGGGGCTAGAGCACCTTTTCCTTCGCCTTCGATCGACAATTTTTCCATTTCCAACTGCATCACCCGGCGGTCGATTCCTTCCAATTCCACAGGTTTAGAGGTAATCTCCATTTTCAAGTGGGCGGCCGCTTCGTCTACCAGGTCGATCGCCTTGTCCGGCAAAAAGCGATCGGAAATATAGCGAAAAGACAAAGTTGCAGCAGCTACCAAGGCCGAATCGGTAATTTTTACCCCGTGGTGGCGTTCGTAACGGTCTTTCAATCCGCGCAAAATCGAAACAGTATCTTCAACGCTGGGTTCGCCGACAAATACTTGTTGAAACCGCCGTTCTAGGGCCGGATCTTTTTCAATATTCTTGCGGAATTCGTCGAGAGTTGTAGCGCCGATGCAGCGCAATTCGCCCCGGGCTAACATCGGTTTCAACAAATTTCCCGCATCCATTCCCGAACCGGAACTGCCGCCGCCGCCGGTGCCGACAACGGTATGCAATTCGTCGATAAATAGGACAATTTGCCCGTCGGAATCGATGACTTCCCGCAGGACAGACCGCAACCGTTCTTCAAATTCGCCCCGGAATTTTGCCCCAGCAATTAAACTGCCCATATCCAGGCTGAATAGCTGGCGGTTTTTCAAAGATTCCGGTACGTCGCCGTTGACAATTCGCTGGGCCAAACCTTCGGCGATCGCAGTTTTTCCGACTCCGGGATCGCCAATTAACACCGGATTGTTTTTTTGGCGGCGGGAAAGAACTTGCACCACGCGGCGGATTTCCTCGTCGCGGCCGATTACTGGGTCGAGTTTGCCGGCTTTGGCTGCTTCTGTCAAATCGCGGCCGTATTTGCTGAGGGCGTCGGAGTTGGCTTCGCCATCTCGATCTGGGACTTTAGCGTTGCTGCGGCTTGCTTTCCCCGTTTCGGAATTTTTTTCTGGGACTTTTGCAGTAGCGCGGGCAGATTTGATTGCTTCTTCGAGTTTTGGGCGATCGATCGTACCGATTGGGGCTTGGCGATCGTAACCGGGGCGACCAGGCGGCCCGTCGCCTTTTGTCAGCAAGCGGCGGCCGACTCGTTCGTCTTCTAGCAAGCCAATTAATAAATGTTCAACGGCGATAAAATTATCTTGCCAAGTCACTCTGGCAGACTCGGCAGCATCTAACATCACGTCTAAACCGCGACCGAGGTATAGTTGGTCAGCGTTGGCAACTCTGGGCTGTCGTTTGGCAAAGGCTTCTAATTGTTGGCCAAAGCGGACGACATCTACTCCAGCCAAGCTGAGAATGGTGTTTGCTAAGCCAAGTTGTTCGAGAATGGCGATCGCTAAATGTTCAACCTCTAGCTGCTGATTGGCAAAGCGGCGGGCTACATCCTGGGATTTGACAATGGCTTCCCAGGCTTCATCTGTAAATTTGCTAGGGTCTGTTGGCTGCACGTTGGTTCCTCGCAATCAAGGGGATTCCTGTTGTTATCCGTTAAGACATCGTCTCACAACCATCATAATCTTTAAACACGATTGTGAATTTCTGAGTGCGGTTAACTAGGGCGGAAGTTGCAACATAATTCACCTCGAACCAAAGGTTACAGTCCGCAATCCACGGCGAAATTTTGTGCTGTCAGACCGGATCGGGCGATTTCCTTCGGGATAGCTGCGCTGGCGCGTACTTATGAAAATATAGTGGTTCTCGATTGCCTACAATACTGTAGGGACACGGCAATGCCGTGTCCCTACCAAATATCTATACGGCTCGATTCCAATTTGCGATCGACTGAAATTTATGCTATTTCCCACTTACCAATTTCTAGTATTTTTCCTAATTATTTTTAGCGCTATCCTCTCTTTGAAACCGCAAGTCGATTTGTATAAAATTGTCTTGCTATTTTCCAGTTTACTATTTTATTCCTTTTGGAGTTTCGACTTTCTCTTGCTCCTCGTTTTAGCCACTGCCTACAATTATATCATTCTCCGGGCTGTCTGCCACGGTAAATATAAAAAACTTGCTTTAATCTCCGGCCTAATTTTCAACATTGCCAATCTCGGCATCTTTAAATATTGCAACTTCTTTGTAACTTCCTTATTTGAGGTACTGAACCAGCTACAAATTCCAGCTAGCTTTCAAGTTTTGCAAATAATCGCCCCCGTCGGCGTGTCATTCTACACATTTAGAATGATTTCCCATTTAATCGACTGCTACCAGCAAAAAATCCCCTATCCGAAATTTGTAGACTACGCCACCTACATTACCTACTTTCCCCAAATTGCCTCCGGGCCAATCTCGCGAGCTCGCGAATTTTACACGCAGTTAAATTCACCGAAAAAATATGACTATCAAATCGAAGAAGTTATAGTTTTGATTTTGTCTGGACTCTTCAAAAAATATACTTTATCGAGCTTTTTGTTTAACTTCACTCAACTACCATTCAAAGTCCCCCAGCAGTACAGCAGAATCGATTTAATCCTCGCGGCAATTTCCTATTCTTGTTTAATTTACGTAGATTTCAGCGGCTACTCGGATTTAGCCAACGGTATCTCCTGTTTGCTGGGTTTCAAACCGATCGCCAACTTTAATATGCCATACCGATCGCTCAGCTTGCAAGAATTTTGGAAAAGGTGGCACATCAGTCTTTCCGAGTGGCTGAGGGATTACGTTTACTTTCCCTTGGGCGGCAACAAATACGGCAAGTTGAGGAAGTACGTAAATTTACTGATGACAATGGCGATCGGCGGATTTTGGCACGGCGCAGGTTTAAACTTTATTGTCTGGGGCTCAATTCACGGTTTAGGATTAGTTGTCAACCATTTATGTAAAGATATCCCCCAAGCTATCGGCTGGAAATTAGACTATTCCTTTCCCAGATTTGCTCAATTTTGCAGTTGGTTATTAACATTTAGTTTTGTTACTTGTAGCTGGGTATTTTTCGGCACTCCTAACTGGGAAACTGCGGTGATTTTTTTTCAAGGAATTGTCCATCCTGCGGTTGCAACTTTTCAATTTAACTTTTGGCAATTGTATTTAGTAATTGCAGTCATTGGCGCGATCAACTTGTGGGGCGATCGCATTTCCCAACTATTGCAAGTCCTGTTTTCCTTAAAAAACATATTTTTTCGGGTTGTCTTAGTTTCGCTGTTCGTGTATGCTATTTTGATGCTTGGCCCGAGCACCGTCCCGCCTTTTATCTACTTTAATTTCTAACAAATATGAGAGACCGAGAAATTTTGCTAATTGTTACTTCTGTAATTCTTACTTTGATATTTTCCAACTTATCTTTATTTCTCAAAAGTTTCTCCTCAACTCCTTTCGCAAGTCCCGAAATAAAACAAGCAGCACGACAGGTAGAAATCGACGGTTTTCGGAAATCCGAACAAGATTTTTGGAGCAAAATTAAAGATATTGACTTCGATCGCATCCCCCCAAAAACTCAAACTGCTAAGATTGAAAAAACGCCAATTGTTCCACCCAAAAAACCAACTCAAAAGCCAACCGCAGTCAAACCGAAACTCACCAGGCCTTATCGCAGATTTTTGTTTGTTGGAGATTCAGTAATGTTTGATTTAGGGATTCAACTTCAGTACACGATGAAGCAAAAATATCAGATTGCTGATACTAAACTTGACTACAAAGTATCTAGCGGATTAAACCGCATAGATTATTATGACTGGTATGCCAGAACCCAAAAATTGCTCCGGGATTACCAGCCGGATGTCGTGGTCATTTTGTTCGGAGGAAACGATCCTCAAGATATCACGGATTTTCAAGGAAAACACCGGGCAATCGCGACAAAGGAATGGCAAAATGCTTATCAAGAAAGAGTAGATAAGTATGCCAAATTACTTGAGTCATCTTCGGTGAGAAAAGTGTATTGGATCGGTCAACCGATATCCAACAAATCTCGCTATGCTAAATATTTTCCCGTAATGAACGAGACATATAAAAATGCCAGTATATCTTCTGCCAAAATCGAATTTATTTCTACCTGGGATGCTTTTGCCGAAGCAGATAGATTTGTTCCCGTGGTTGCTGACAAATCGGGGAAGCGAGGATATGTCAAAATTAATGATGGCGTGCACTTTACTTCCCACGGTGCTAAAATTATCGGCGATTTAATTGCTGACAAAATGGTCGCTGACCAAGTTTTAAAATCTCCCAAATCTCCCAAATCTCCCAAAAAGAAACCCTAAACTTTAGCTTGCTAACGGTGCAGGGGCGTCGCATTGTTAATTCCTAAATTTGATAGTTTAAGCCAAATAGCCAGCAATTTTTCTAGTATGTGGCAAAAAAGTTACTTGCAGCAGTTTGTACCGTCAGTGCGATCGCATCAGTAGGGTCATTCGATTTTAGATTTTGGATTTTGGATTTTGGATTGATTCCACCAAGATAAACAGTGGCTAATGACTTTGGTCGTAGTTACAGCAATGGATTTTTGTTTTGTGCAGATGAACTCACCGTTTTCTCGATTCTGTTCAACCTCGTCTCTGGACGTTTAGCACTTTGAATCCAAAAGAGAATGTTTTTTTTAGTGCTGTTATTGAATGCTGTAAAGCATCTGTTCGCAGTCTCGTCTAACGCCAAGGCTTGTTTTAAGTCTTCTGGAATAATTAACGCTTCGATCGCATCTAAGATCGTCCATGAAAAATCTTGTTTTGCCGCTGCAATTTTTGCTAACCCCGCCTCGGTCATCTGTCCCAGCGCGATCAGTTCTTCGATATATTGCTTGTTCAGTTTCGACCATACACTTTTGGGCTTGCGGGGTGTGAAGATTTGCCGATAACGCGCTTCGTCCAAGGATTGGACTTTGCTATCAATCCAACCAAAGCAAAGTGCCTCTTTCACGGCTTCGCTGTACAGAACGCTCGGGCGACCGCTTTTGACCTTGTAATAGACTAGCCAAACGCCGATCGAGTCCTGATGATTTTGCTCCAACCATTGCCGCCAGCAGGCGCGATCGCTGGCATAGATCGTATCGAGCTTGTCCTCAAATTTCAACATAATCAAAGAATGGTCTATCATCGACAGTAAGGTGCGCCGGAACCAGAGTTAGAAACTAACTCAAAAAGTTGGTTTCCGGGGCACCCTAGCAAGAGAGGTTCTAGGATGCGCTTACCGCAGCTACTTTCTGACTGCTGCTGCTTTGATTTTCCAGTTGAATTAACTCAACTTTATATCCATCTGGATCTTCCACAAAAGCAATGACTGTTGAGCCGTGTTTCATCGGCCCGGGTTCGCGACTAACTTTACCGCCGCGAGCTTTAATTTTATCGCAAGTAGCGTAAATGTCGTCAACGCCGATCGCAATATGACCGTAAGCATCCCCTAAATTGTACTCTGCGACGCCCCAGTTGTATGTTAATTCCAAAACTGTAGTGTCTGATTCGTCGCCGTAGCCAACAAAAGCCAGAGTAAATTTACCGTCTGGATAGTCCTTTTGCCGCAGCAATTTCATCCCCAGAACCTCGGTGTAAAATTTGAGGGACTCTTCCAGGTTGCCGACTCGGAGCATCGTGTGTAGTAGTTGCATTTAGCTCACTCCAAATTTTTTAAGCTTTATTCAATTTTAGCGATTTCCTGCTGAAAAAACTCGCCCCTCAACAGTCGCAGTTGCAACAGGTTGACAACTGTCTATTGTACTTCCACCACACCTCGAAACATATTCATGCCGCAAGTAAATGGGTATCGTCCAGGTTTGTCAGGGGTGAACTCAACAGCCGTCACCCGATCGAGAGGTAATTCTCGCACAATGTGAAAATCTGGTAACAACACTTTTTCTAAACAACTATTGGGGTCACGCCTCAAGAAATTGAGCCGGACTAATTGACCAGCTTTTACAACTACGGTAGCAGGCTCATAACCTCCATCTACAGTAATAGTCAACTCTTGTATCCCCTGAATAGATTCAGCTTGCTGCCCTTTAGATTTATTGAACAAAAACCACCACAACTCCAAACCAATTAATGTCAAACCACCTATTGTGACACCAACTTTCAAACCTAGTGGCTGTTCAATGCTGCGGAATTGAGTTGTTGAAGTAGGATGCTCGACGGACATTTCGGAAGCTTTTACTCCCGATGCCATTCCGATCGCAATTCCTAAACTCGCGAGAGTCACCCAAATTTGACGATGATATAACATTGATCTAATTCCTCCTAAGTTAGGCAATAGATTTGGGTTTGAAACTACGCAATCGCAAAGCATTAGTCAGTACGGAAACTGAACTAAAAGCCATTGCCCCGCCGGCGATAATTGGATTGAGCAGCCAGCCAAAAATTGGGTACAAAATGCCCGCTGCTATCGGTATTCCAGCGATGTTGTAAATAAAGGCAAAAAACAGATTTTCGCGGATGTTCCGCATGGTGGCACGCGACAGTTGAATGGCTGTAACTATGCCTTGCAAGTCTCCAGAAATTAGGGTAATGTCGCTAGCTGCGATCGCAATATCTGTACCGGTACCGATCGCAATTCCGACATCCGCTATTGCCAAAGCTGGTGCATCGTTAATCCCATCTCCCACCATCGCTACAATCTTGCCTTGTGCTTGCAGTGCCTTGATTTGAGCTACTTTTTTATCTGGTCTAACTTCAGCAAAAACGCGATCGATCCCAGCAGAAAGTGCGATCGACTCCGCAGTCGCGCGGTTGTCCCCAGTCAGCATCACCACCTCCAAACCGAGTTTTTGCAGCGCTTTCACCGCCTGTGTTGACGACGGTTTGAGGGCATCCGCAATTCCCATTATCGCCTCGATTTCCCCCTCAAAGGCCATCCAAATCACCGTTTTGCTGGTAGCTTCCAAAGCTCTGGCGCGCAGTTCCAGATATTCAGTATCAAAACCTAGTTCCTGCATCCACCTGAGCGTTCCTAGGGCGATCGACTTTCCGCCTACAACCCCGCGCACGCCACTTCCTGCGATCGCCTCAAAATCCTTAACATCAGTCAAACTTACTTCTTGAGATTTAGCGTATTTAACAACAGCTTCACCCAAAGGATGCTCCGAATTTTTCTCGACAGACGCTGCCAATTGCAGCAACTTTAACTCATTACTATTCGCCGTGCCTTTAATGCTCACAAAATCAGTAACAGTCGGCTTACCTTCAGTAAGAGTTCCAGTTTTATCTAACACAATAATTTGAATTTTGTGAGCCAATTCTAAACTCTCAGCTCCTTTAATTAAAATCCCATTTTCTGCGCCTTTACCCGTGCCAACCATCACAGCAGTCGGAGTTGCCAAGCCCAAAGCGCAGGGACAGGCAATAATCAACACTTCCACCATTGTCACCGTTGCCAAAGTTATATTTCCAGTCGCATTAAACCAGACGATAAAAGTAGCTAAAGCAACGGCAATTACTGCGGGTACAAACCAACCTGTCACCTCATCTGCTAACTTTTGAATCGGTGCTTTAGACCCCTGGGCATCCTGCACCATCTTGACAATTTGAGCTAAAAATGTGTCCTTGCCAATCCTAGTAGTGCGAAACTTAAAACTGCCAGTTTTGTTAATTGTGGCTCCGATAACTTCAGCACCAAGCTGCTTTTTGACAGGCACACTTTCTCCCGTAACCATTGCTTCGTCTACTGTGGAAGAGCCTTCAATCACCTCTCCATCTACGGGGATTTGCTCGCCCGGCCGCACCTGCACGATGTCGCCAATTTCCACTTGGGCTAATGGCACTTCCAACTCTTCCCCGTTGCGAATTATCCGAGCAATTTTCGCTTGCAAACCCATGAGTTTCCGAATGGCTTCGGAAGTCTCTCCCTTCGCCCGATTTTCTAGGGTTTTCCCCAACAAAATTAAGGCGACAACGCTAGCGGCAACTTCGTAGTAAACGCTAGGAGTCAAACCTTGGGCGGTGAAAAAACCCGGGAAAAATGTCACAAATACAGAATAAAAGTAAGCAGCACTCGTACCCAAAGCAATCAGGGTATCCATTGTCGCCACGCGCCGTTTTAGGGATTTCCAAGCTCCCACATAAAACGATTTGCCACACCAAAATTGTACTGGTGCTGTCAGCACTAATTGCAGCCAAAAATTGTGCAGCCATGCGGGAATAAATGGCAGGTGCAAGCCCGTCATTGCCGGAATACCGCCCACAACCAGCAGGATGCTGATGATACCTGCTGTCCAGAGTTTCCGCTGCAAGTTTTGAGATTCAGATTTGCGATCGGCTTGTTCTGAATCATCCTCACCCGCCGCCATTTCTTGAAGCGGCAAAGCTTGGTATCCCGCAGCATCAACAGCCGATTGAATTGTTTCTAAGTTGGTTTGCTTCGAGTCGTATTGGAGGGTTGCTTGTTCCATGCCAAAATTGACATGACACTCAATTACGCCGGGAACCGAGCGAATTGCTTGTTCGATAGAGGAAGCACAAGAAGCACAACTCATGCCCCGCAATTTAAGTGTGAGATTGTCCATAGGGGTACTCCTAAACTAAATAAGAGCGCAGGTTGCCAAGGTATTTAGTAATTGGCATGACCTAGTTGCCCAATTACAGAGGAGAATTGCGCTCGAAATGAGTGGTGCGGTTGCTGGACGCTGTGGTTGTAATGTTCAGCATTTCACCATAAGATGAAATTAGGATGAAATTGTTGTATTCCTAAAGTTAGAAACCGCTGGCGTTGACCTTAAAATTAATCGACTGGGTAGCCAGCAGATGCGATCGCTTTCCTAACTTCACTTTCCGACTTAGCGGTTTGAATCGTGACCGATTTTGTCTTGAGATCCGCCTCAACAGTGGCGGCTGAGTCAATGGTTTGGACTGCTTTTGTTATTGTATTCGCACAAGCTGAACAAGCCATCTTGGGAACTTTTAGCTGTAAAGTCATAGTTTGAACCTCAGCAGAAACTACTCCGCTCAATAAATGAATTAACTCCATTGTAAAGTCTCCACTTAGCAGGAGAGTCAAGGGGGAATTGCGAAATAAATCAGGAATTATGAAAAAAGTGGTTTGACACGCTACCCATAGGGGTAATTGGCTGCTGAGCTTGGTTGAGGAGTCTGGGAGTTGATACATGGCGGTGATGTGAATCGCTTCGGAGGCTAAGGGTTTGACGCTAAATTGACACTAATGGGCTCTTGGACTGTCCTTGCGCGGATCGATAAGTAATTTTTTCAGGTGGTAATTTTACTAGGAAGTTATGATTAATAGTGCAGTTGATTCAAATCAAATCATTGATGTTGCAGTTGTGGGTGGTGGTGTTTCTGGGGCCTACGCTGCTTGGCGGTTAGCATCTCATCGCAAATCTTCTAAGATTCATCTCTACGAATTGAGCGATCGCATTGGTGGCCGGTTACTATCCATGACAATGCCGGGGATGCCTCACGTTCAGGCTGAGTTTGGTGGGATGTACGTGACGGAATCTCAGGCTATTGTCTGGGAATTGATTAAGTTTCTGAACCTGAAGACAACGGCGGTTGACTTTAGCAGTCCGGGAGTACGGGCATATGTTCGCGATCGGCATTTGTTGATGAGTGAATTTAACAAACCGGATAAAGTACCTTATAATTTAAGGCCTGATGAAGAAGGTAAAAATTATGAGGAATTGTTCGATTTGGCTGTTGGGCGGGCGATTCCCGATCAAAAATTGACTGCTGCCTATTTTGCCTCACCAAAGTGGAAGCACGATCGCGAAACGCTGAAAATTGACGGTCAACACTTGTATGATTTGAGTATTTGGGAAGTGTTGCTGAAGGAAATTAGCAACGAGGCTTACAATCTCTGTTTGGATACGGGCTTTTTCTATTCGGATTTGGGTACTTGGAATGCGGCTAGTGCGATCGCAACCAGTATATCTCTTCCCTACAGCGATACTTGGTACATGATGGCTGATGGCTACCAAACATTACCGAAAACCCTCGCGACAGAATTTGAGAGAGAGGGTGGGGAAGTGTGCCTAAATCATCGCTTAAAGACCTTCGATCGCACCTCTGAAGGGCTGATTAGGTTAAATTTTGTCGATCGCGCTGGCCATTCCCTCCCGCCCGTGTTCGCGAAACATCTGATTTTGGCAATGCCGAAGCGATCGCTAGAACTGTTGGCGGTAGAAAATCAGCAGAATTTCCTATTTAGCAATTCAACTTTTCAGGATAATATCCAAACCGTTAGCGCAGATCCCGCTTACAAACTTTTCCTCGGCTATCATACTCCTTGGTGGCACGAACTAGATATTCATGGTGGTACTTCAGCTACAGATTTGCCGATGCAAAAGTGTTACTACTTCGGTACTGAAAGCGCACAAGGGGGCGATCCAAACAATCACAACTCGCTATTATTAAGTGTTTTTCCTGATAATATTGCTGCGGGTTTTTGGCGAACGATGGCTTACAATCCAGATGAGCCAGAAAAACGTCCAGCTTTTCGCGGTGAACTACCCGAAACACGGGAATTGAGAGCTTTTCTCAAAAGTGATGGTTGTATTGCGACAGACCCCTTAGTTCCTTCTCAGGATATGGTAAGGACGGTGCAGCAACAAATCAAAGCCCTACACAATTTAACAGATATTCCAGAACCCTATACCGCCCTTTATATAGACTGGCAAAAAGATCCCTACGGGGGTGGATGGCACTCTTGGAACCCCCGCTGTCAGCCTTGGAAAGTGATGAAACAGATGCGGCATCCGGTTCGTGGTGCGAATGTTTATGTCTGCGGGGAAGCTTATTCAAATATGCAAGGATGGGTGCAAGGAGCGTTGAATAGTGCAGAATTAATGTTAGAAGAAAACTTTAACTTGAGCCGGCCTGAATGGTTGCCACAGAGTTACGATCTGGGGTTATAAAATTCATTTTAATTTTCGTCAATCCCCGTAGTAGGGACACGGCACTGCCGTGTCCCTACCTTTATAGGAAACTAATCACCGACTCCCCAAGATAAACTCTCCCACTGAGGATTCTGCAAAATAATCGCATCCTGCCGCTGCTGCAAATAACTCTGAATTTCCCCCGCCAACTCCCGACGGCGCGAGGTTCATGGCTGTTGCGACTAAATACATGGTTTGATACAAAATCCCCACGTGCTTTAATATTAGGCTGTAGGCCATTGATTCGTAGCCCCAACTTACTCTCGAAAAGCGAGAGGATAGCAGAATTAAAATCTGTGGTTCTACCTCTATTTGCACTGACAAACCCGCACTTTTTAGTAAGGTTTCTACCTGCTTTGTTTTGCCCGAAACTTTACAAAGTTGGTGATCTTGGGGTGCATAATAATACAAGCCAGCATCAATGTTTTCACAGGAATTGATAGCAGTATAAATCTCTAAATCGTAGCAAGCGCCCCCCGTTGGATAAGGTCTATTGCTGCAATCCATGTTATCTCTGGGGACAATCTCGCGCAATCTCGCGGAACGATAGAGGAATTCTCCCAATTGTTCGACAGTAATCGGCTTTTCTCCGTGTTGCCGAATTGTCTTTCTTGATTCTAAAATTGCGGTAAAAGGTGTATCTGTCTGTTTCAAACTGTCGATGTCTGGTTTATACAGATTGATAATCTCGTTGGAAGGTTTGGCTTTGAGTACGGGTGTGGGTTCGATTTCTCCTAAAAATCGAAAGGTTTTGCCCATCAGATTGGAATGTCTGCCGCCGCGACTGCGGGAGTGAAATAATAAATCGTGGAATTCCCATTGAGTTAGAGTTTCACTGTGTTCTAAGCTGCTATCATTCTTAACAGGTGATAGCATTTCAGCGGTTAGCAAAAAGCTGAGAAATAATCGGGCGGTGGCTTCAGAAATTCCCGGAATTTTGGTTAAATCGGAGATGGCTTTAGGTTGCGAGAGTTCGTTGATTAAAGCTGCGCTGCGCCAATCTTTGAGAATCATTTTGGCTTTGGAAAGGGGAGATTCTACTACAAGATGGGATTTTTCTGAGTGGCAATAGGCAAAGCGCGAAAGTTGGTACTGACTATCAGTAACTATTTCAGATAAATGCCATTTATAAGGAGTGGCTATGGGGATGACTGTAGCGATCGCACTTCCGTCAATTTCTAGAGTATGGTAAACTAAACCCAGGATGACAAATTGTTCTAGGTAGTAGTAGAATTTAGCGAGGGCGGAACTGCCATCGGTAGCAACTACCAGTTGACTTAGGGCTTTTTCCGTTGCGCCTTCGGTACACAGAACTTTAATCGCGGCGACGATTCCGGGGGAGAGTTTGCTGAGGTTGAATTCGATGTAGGGGGATTTTAAAATTAAGCCTTTTTCCGGTTCCTCAATGATAGAAATCTCTGGCTTAAAAGAAAGGATGATTTGGGGGATGGTTTCACTCATAATTCACATTAAAAGAATATCGGGAATGGGTTGATTTGCTGTTCTGGGATGGGTGCATCTAGCCAGCCTAATTTCACGGGAATGTCATAAAGTCGCCCTGGTGCTAAGCGCTTCCAAAAGTGCCGCGTTCCTGGTACTATGACTTTGACGACATTTAAGCCAATGTCGGGCCGGGTTTGATCTAAAACAAAGGTTTCTAAGCCTAAAGTTTCAGCTATTTTTACGCATTTCTCAACGTCTGTTTTTAAATCGTCGCTGGCTAAGGGGGGATAGTCAGATTGCAATTTTAAAGGTTGAGAAGGATCGGGCGTTAAATAAGGTTTATTTTCTAGGGTGGCGGTTTTGTACCACTCAACGGTGAGGCCGTCGGAAACTCCGTAATTGGTGCTACCATCGGCGTTGAAGGTTAATACTGAGGGTAACGATTGGTTGACTTCTGTTAAGGCGCGAGACAGGGCAATTTTTGGGTCAAAATGTGCGCCAAAACCGAAGATGATGTCTTCGATTTCTCTGTCGATGCGGTGAGAAATGGCGGCAAATACGGGGATGTTAAAATCGTTGGTGAGGTCTAAAACCCACAGAGTGCGGTCTATACTTTGATAGTAGTTTCTGAGTTCTTGAATGTAGGCATCGTGAAAGCTATCTAAGTCAACGGCGGGGACTTTTACTTGATTGTACCACCACAAGGCGACGCTATCTCGCTCGACTAATTCCATAAATCCTTGCAAAATTGCTTCTTCTTTGGTATTGCCGGCGGCGCTACCGTTGGAGTCGGCCCAACAGTCTGGTTTTTCGGGTTTGGGATAGCCGTAATAACAGTAAGCTGTGGGTAGATATTTGACTCGTTGATGAGTTAATGACCAAATTGGTGTCCAGTCAATTTCTCGGCTTTCATCGAAGGGTTCGGGGACTCTTTGAAAGAAGCTGGGACAGGTTCTATTCCATTCGTGGCGAGTTGTGTATTGCGCTTCACTAAATCCCATGCAATCATTGGGGTGAATGGCGGCTTCTCCCATTGTTTGATAGCTGCCTTTTTTGCGGATTTCGTCGCCTTGAAATACGCCGGAATATCTCTCAATGGCTTCTCCCAAGGCGCTGGCTTTGGCTTGTTCGTCGGTTTTGCCTTTGCCGGCACTTCTTCCCCGCAAGTTTTCTTTGAGGAAGAACAAATCATCGAACATGGTAGCGAAATTGTGGCCGGCTAAGTAGTTCGGTGTTAAAGCATTGGTTGTTTGGGGAACTTTGAGTAAACCGCGCACAACGCCGGTGATGGGACTGATTTGGCTGTCAAATTTTTGCAGGGTTTCGGTTGGGGAAAAGCCGCGATGGCCGCCGTCGGCGGTAAAGGTTTTTTTCTGGCTTTGGAGGACAAAGGGCTGGATTTCTTGGGGCTGAGGTGAACCGCATTCGGGGCATTGCGGGCGTTTGGTTATGGTGTGGTTGGTGGTTTTGAGGGTTTTGGTGTCAAAGGTAATGATGGTGTTTTCTAAGGTTTTATTATTGCCTTGGACGATCCATTTTGCTAGTTCTGCGGCGGCTAAATTTAAGCTGATTTGTAAGGTGGAAGGTAGGTAAGATGGGGGATTTAATAAGGGTTTTGAGTAGTTTTTTTGACGCTGGATGAAGCTTTGGGTGGGGCGATTTGCTCTCAGGCGTTGGGCGAGACATTCCCAGCAGGCGGTGGTTTCGGGGTGGAAAATTGGTCCAATCCAAATTGTTGCACTTGTAGGTTTTAGCAGTAGCCAAGGGCTGCCAGTTTGGAGGGCTTTTTGGTTGAATTCGCCCAGTTCTGGTTGCAGGTAATCGTCGGCTACGATCAGGGTGATATCTGCGGTGGCTGAGACTTGAATGCCGAGGGTTTCTAGGGCGCTGATGCAGGCTTCGGCTGGGATTTGGCTGTAGGAAATGACGGCAACTTTCAGGGATTGCAAGCGAGATGTGGCTTGTTGGGGGGAGATGTTTAAGAGAGTGTAGAAGGCGGCTGTTTCATCGGGGAGGGAGGTGTCGTTTTCGATGAGGTGGCCTTGTTTTTCGAGCAGGGCTAGGGTATAGTAAATTTCTGCGGGTGAGGCTTGACCTCGCAGTTGGTTGACGATTTCGTCGGCGGTGTTGCGGCCGTTAATTAAGGGGGTTAATAGTTCGTAAAGGTTGCCTGAGAGGACGAAGGAATCTGACTCGGAAATCAGGAATACTCCGACTGATTTGACGATTTCGACTGTGAAGCAATTTTTAAACTTTGGTTGGTAGATCATCCTGAATGGTGTTTAATATAATTTGTGAATTGATTTTAGTACAGAGTTAACTATTGACATTCTATAATAGCCTCGTTATTTTGGCAATTCCTATCTGTGCCAGGAATTATACCAAATCTGGGTATCATATCCGCAGAATGCCGATCGCCCTTGTGGGGTGCGTCGCTACCAACAATTCTCGCTACTGACTTTCGATTCGACCAGCGACGCACCATACTACATTACTGTTTAGATCCCCAAAGAAGGGAAATATCGCTGTATTGCTTGAACATTGAATCAGCACTCACAAGCGTCATGTCCTCTACCTGAGCCTGGGCAATCAGCATTCGATCGAACGGATCGCGATGATGTAATGGTAACGCAGCGGCTCGTAAAGCATGAGCTGCTGTAATTTCCAAATACTGCACACCTAACTGCACCATGCGACTATTAATGTAGCTATCTATCGGGTCTGGCAGTGGCAATTTGCCGATCGCAACTTTGATACCTATTTCCCAAATACTAGCAACAGAAAACCACAATTCGTTCGTTTCGTCAACAATTTGTGCGATCGCCTCCTCACTCAATCTTTCTGGTTGGGCAAACCACCACAACCAACACTGCGTATCCAACAAAAGCTTCACTTTTAATCCCCCTCGAATGCTGCCAAAATCTCTGTTGGTAAAGGAGCGTTAAAATCATCTGGCACAATAAATCTCCCTCGATCTTGCCCTAAACTAAGTCGTCGATTGGGTGAACTGCGAAACGGAACTAACTTCGCTATGGGGATAGATCCGTTTGAAATAATGATTTCTTCTCCAAGTTCCACACGGGATAATAGTTCTGAGAGATTCGTTTTAGCCCGATCGATATTTACGCTTTCCATACTCTTAAAAATTTAAATCTATAAATTAAGTATAATCGATCGCCCGAAAAGCTAAATCTCCTCGATCGGCCCCGCTGCGACTAGAGCAAAGCGGGGCAGAAAAACTTGCAAGCTACGGGTTCCGCCTGCGGTAAGCTAAAGGGACTTTAGGAACAGAATGGAATACTGCCAGGGCTTACCTCTGTTCTACCCTCAATAAAATCGTTAATCTGTGTATCGATCAAATTATCAGGTTTCGCAGGCAATCGCATTTCACCGATCGTCGTACCTTCAGGAACGCCACTTAACCAGGCCTGCGCGATCGCCTTCGACATTTCCTGTTCGCTCGCCGTCAAATCTTGTTGCAAAACTGACATATTTCTTCCTCTGTTAGATACACTTAATCTGGTTCGGGCAATTAATGCGGATACGGTACAACAGTCCCATCCGCTTGTCAACCCCTCTCTCGCTCACCAGAAACACCAACTCTCCTGAAGCGGCCCCGCTGCGACTAGAGCAAAGCGGGGCCGAAAAACTGGCAAGCTACGGGTTCCGCCTGCGGTAAGCTAAAGGGACTTTAGCAAGACTTAGGTGCCAAACCAGGGGCTATATCTGCTCGACCCTCAAGCCAAGTGCTAATCTGTTCGTCTGTCATATCATCGGGTTTGGGAGGTAGGGGCATTTCATAAATCACCGTCTCCCCTTCAGTACCTCGAAGGACGGGAACTGCATTGGGAGCCTGATTTACTTGGACTTCTACGAAATCTTCCAAAATTAACCCATTGTCTCGCAGCGTGGCTGCGGGCTCGTTGAGTAGACGGTTATACAAAGCTTCGTCCAACCATGCTTGACTAATCAGTCGGGCTATTTGTGTTTCCCAACTTTTCCAATCCTGGGGAAATGCCATAATTTTCTCCTAGCTCCCTTTTGCGGGAAATATAGATTTTGCTGTTATTGTATAACAGATGAGTTCTCTACAGTCTCGATAGCAAATATTTGCTCCTTGTTAGTGGTATGCATAAATCTACCTGTCAGTCCCCCCAGTCTTCTCGCTCACCCGACAGTCCGCCAGGGAATTAATTCCCTGTCTAATAGCGAAAGTCCTCTGAAGAGGACTGAAAAACTCATTAGTCCTCTTTAGAGGACTTTCGCTTTGAGGCAGGGGTTTCAACCCCTGCCGGACTGATGGACTGAGGGAAAGAGCGTTAAGTTGGCACCAATAGGCACGGTTCCGTGTCCCTACCCGTTATCTGAAAACTGCTATATTTAGACCTCTTGTGGAGTAGGCAGGATGCCTGCTTTTGACCAGATTAGGCTAATATCACTAACAAGCACAATACCAACTAGGGCACACACTATGCTCGGACTTAACGGATATCGCATTGTACAAGAAATTCACAGCGGCGTAAAAAGTCTGGTTTATCGAGGCTACCGGGAACGCGATCGACAACCTGCGATCGTTAAAATCCTCAAATCCGAGTACCCCACTCTGGAAGAAGTCACCCGCCTCAGAAATGAATACAAAATTGCCCAACCCCTAGACTGTCCCAGCATCACCAAAGTCTACAGCCTAGAAAACTATCGTAACAGCTTTGCCCTGATCTTAGAAGATTTTGGCGGCTCCTCCCTCGACTACTTACTTGCTAACCAAACCTTACCTGTAACAGAAGTCCTGAGAATTGCCATTATCTTAATAGATGCCTTAGATTACTTGCACCGCCATTCGATTATTCACAAAGATATTAAACCGGCAAATATTATTATCAACTCTGCCACAGGCGAAGTTAAACTCACTGACTTTAGCATTTCCTCCCGCCTGCAACAAGAGAATCAATCTGCGAGCAACCCATCAGAACTGGCGGGTACTCTCGCCTATCTCTCCCCAGAACAAACCGGGCGGATGAACCGCTCGGTAGATTACCGCAGCGACTATTATTCTTTAGGAGTTACTTTATACGAAATGCTCGCGGGTCAGTTACCTTTTGCCATTGAAGACCCGATGGAATTAATACATTGTCACTTAGCTAAACAGCCGTTACCGCTTTGTGAAATTAGAGAAATTCCCCAAGTTATTTCTGATATCGTCATCAAACTCTTAGCCAAAACCGCAGAAGAGAGATATCAGAGCGCAGCGGGATTAAAATTTGACTTAGAAAATTGTTTAAATCAGTTGCTTGCTACAGGAACAATAACACCTTTTGCCATTGCCACCCGCGACAAAGGTAGCCAACTCCTGATCCCACAAAAACTCTACGGCCGCGAACAGGAAGTAATAGAATTACTAGCCGCCTTTGAAAGAATCAGCCAATCCCCTCTAACCCCAACATCTCTAACCCCCAACCCCCTTACTAAGGGGGCTTTAGAGCCAGCAGAATCCCCTCTTACCCCAACACCTCTTACCCCCCCCTTCTTAAGGGGGGCCGGGGGGGATCAAACCTATGCTTCAGAAGCAGAATCCTCCCCTCTTACCCCCCCCTTATCAAGGGGGGCCGGGGGGGATCAAACCTACGCTTCCGAACCAGAATCCTCCCCCACTCTAACCCCCCCCTTAGCAAGGGGGGCCGGGGGGGTTCAAAACCATGCCGAAATGATCCTAGTATCCGGCTATTCCGGCATTGGCAAAACCGCCATCGTCAACGAAGTTCACAAACCCATACTCCGCCAACGCGGTTACTTCATCTCCGGCAAATTCGACCAATTTAACCGCAACATTCCCTACTCAGCGATCATCACCGCTTTTCAAGCCTTAATCAACCAATTACTCACAGAAAATGCCGCCCAAATTGCCAGTTGGAAACATCAACTCTTAGATGCCCTCATCCCCAATGCCCAAGTCATCATTGATGTCATCCCCGAAGTAGAATTTATTATCGGCCCGCAGCCAGAAGTGCCGCAATTAGGGCCAACAGAATCACAAAACCGCTTCAATCGAGTTTTTCAACAATTCCTCAAAGTCTTTTGTCAGCCACAGCACCCCGTTGTCCTGTTTTTAGATGACTTGCAGTGGGCAGATGCAGCCTCCCTGAAACTGATGCAACTGCTGATGGGTGACTCTGACAGCAAATATTTGTTAATTATTGGAGCATATCGCGATAACGAAGTCAACCCCACTCACCCTTTAATTCAAACCTTAGAAAAAATCCGCGAATCCGGGGCTAATCTCAACAATATCACCGTCCAACCTTTAGCCATCAATCACGTTAGCCAACTGATTGCCGATACTCTCAATGAATCCGCAGCCACAAAACGCATTCAATCTTTTTCACAACTCCTGTTTAGCAAAACCCAAGGCAACCCTTTCTTTTTAACCCAACTGCTGAAAACCCTCGCCTTGGAAAACCTGCTGCATTATGAAGCCAGCAGCGACAAATGGCAATGGGATATCGAGGCAATCCAAGCCATTGGCATTACCGATTTAAACGTTGTCGAACTGATTGCTAGAAACATCCAAAAACTGCCAGAGGTTACTCAGAAAGCCTTAAAACTTGCCGCTTGTATTGGCAACACTTTCAACTTAGATGTTTTAGCGATTGTCAACGAAGCATCAGAATTAGTAACGGGGGCGCAGTTGTGGCCAGCACTTCAGGCGGGTTTGATTTTGCCCCTCTCCGAAGCCTACAAAATTCCCCTGGTATTTGTCGAGTCGGAAGCTGAATCAATGCGGCTGCAAGATGTGAAAGTAGATTACAAATTCTTGCACGATAGAGTGCAGCAATCTGCCTATTCTTTGATTCCCGAAACCGAGAAAAAATCAACTCACTTCCAAATCGGTCAATTACTGCTGCAAAATACGACAGCAGAAGAACGCCAAAACAATATTTTTGCCCTGGTTAATCAATTGAATTTTGGCATAGAGACAACGACAGAGGAATTACCGCTACTGGCCGCACAGTCAGATAAAAACCTGTTAGCAGAACTTAACTTGATTGCCGGTCAAAAAGCTAAAGCATCCGCAGCCTTTGAAGCGGCTGTTAATTATTTTAATCTCAGTTTGGGACTTCTGGCTGCCGATAGTTGGCAGAGTGATTATGACTTGACGCTGCCTATCTACGTGGAAACCGTAGAAGCTGAATATTTGAACGCTAATTTTGCACGGGCAGAACAGCTTTTAGAAGTTGTACTGCAAGAGGCGAAAACGCTTTTAGATAGGGTGAAAGTTTACGAAGTTAAAATTCAGTCTTATATTTCTCAATACAGGATGTCAGAAGCCATAGAGACAGGACTGGAGGTTCTGGAAAAATTAGGGATATCGCTGTCAGAAATGTCGGAAGAACCCGGAATTTTGATTCAGGCAATTTCAATAAAGCTGGCAAAAGAAAATAAAGAAATTGAGGATTTAGCCAACCTTCCCGAAATGACAAATCCTTATCACTTTGCCGCAATTCGGATTCTTTTAACAGTTACTTCTGCTGCTTATATTACGAACCCCGCCTTACTGTCTAGGCTTTTATTTGTAATGGTGGATCTCTGCCTAACTTATGGCAATCCTCCTTTAGCTGCTGGCGTGTACGTCAATTATGGTGTCTTTTTGACTGTTCGTGGAGACATTGATTCAGGATATAGATTTGGTCAGCTATCTTTAAAATTGCTGGAGCAATTTAATTCAAAACAGATTAAAGTGCTTGTTTTACATTATTTTAACTCATTTATTCGACATTGGAAAGACCATGTTAGAGAAACCATAGAGTCTTTGCAAAACGCTGTTATTAGTGGGCTGGAAACGGGAAATTTAGAGTATGCCTGCTATACAATTCTAAGTGATAATTACCATAGTTTTTATGCCGGAATTGAAATTGAATATCTCGCAAGTAGAAGCCAAGATTACACATTATTAATTTGTAAATTGAAGCAACATTTTGCGATTGAATTTATAAAGATGTATCATCAGTTGATGTTAAATCTGATTGGTGAATCAGACTATACGACTCTATTGATTGGGAAAGACTATAATGAAGTAGAAAATCTTCAATCTGCACAAAAAAACAATAACTATTTTACTCTTTTTTATATTAATGCTGCTAAAACCTTTCTATCTTATTTATTTAAAGCACCCGAAACAGCCCTTGAAAATGCTCGACAAGCAGATAAGTATAAAGCACCTGTTAGCGGGATGATCATGATAGGTCAACTCAACTTTTACTACTCCCTCAGCCTCCTCGCTCAATATCCCAACGTCAGCGAAACCGAACAGAGAGAATATCTCGAACAAGTAGCCACCAATCAACAAACAATGAGACATTGGGCCAACAATTGCCCCGCCAACTACCAACACAAATACGACCTAGTAGAAGCCGAAAAAGCCCGAATTTTAGGAGACTACCCCGCAGCCATCACCCTCTACGATGCGGCCATCAGCGGAGCCAGAGAACAGCAATACACGCAAGAAGAAGCCCTCGCCAACGAACTCACCGGCGAATTTCACCTAACTCGCGGCCAAGAAAACATGGCCCGCTTCTTCCTCCTAGAAGCATACTACTGCTACATCCGCTGGGGAGCCAAAGCCAAAGTCAAAGACTTAGAAACCCGATATCCCGAATTCTTCGCCAAAATCAACGCTCAAAAACCCCCAGAAACCAGCCTCACCTTAGCCACCATCATCACCAGCAGCGGTAATTCAGAGGGCTTTGACCTAGCCTCCGTCTTCAAAGCCGCCCAAGCCATCTCCAGCGAAATAGTCCTCAGTGAGTTGCTAGCAAAACTAATTAAAATCGCCATAGAAAATGCCGGCGCGCAAACCGGATATTTGCTGCTCAAACACTCAAACACATTCACCATAGAAGCCGTCGGACAAGTCGAAGGCGACAACATCACCCTCTCACAAATCCCCCATCAACCCCTCGCCGAAGTCCTCCCCACGAGCGTCATCAACTATGTAGAAAGAACCCAAAAAAGTGCCGTCTTAAACAATGCCACCACCGAGGCGATGTTTGCCGCAGATCCCTATATCATCGCCCATCAAACCAAATCCATACTCTGTACTCCCATCATCAATCAAGGTCGCTTCATGGGTATAGTTTACTTAGAAAACAACCGAGCCGAAAAAGTATTCACCCCAGCCCGACTAGAAGTTTTAAAACTCCTATCTTCCCAAGCCTCCATCGCCTTAGAAAATGCTACTTTGTACCAAACCTTAGATCGAAAAGTAGAAGAGCGCACCGCCCAATTAGCCCAAGCTAATGCAGAAATATTGGTTTTGAACGAACGCCTAAAAGTAGAAAACCTTCGCATGAGTGCCGAACTAGACGTAACCCGCCGCCTGCAACAAATGATTTTGCCGAAACAGCAGGAATTAGAGTCAATTGAAGGGCTAGAAATTGCTGGATTCATGGAACCCGCTGATGAAGTTGGCGGCGACTATTACGACGTACTAAATCACGGCGGTCAAGCCACAATTGGCATCGGCGACGTGACAGGACACGGTTTAGAAAGCGGCGTATTAATGATTATGGCGCAAACAGCAATTCGCACTTTGTTGGTTCACAATGAAACCGACCCAGTTAAATTATTGCAGACAGTCAACCAAACGCTTTTTGACAACGTAGAGCGCATGAATTCCGGTAAAAATATGAGCCTTTCTTTGCTGGAATATCGCGACAACACCCTGCGTTTGAGCGGACAGCACGAAGAGGTGATTCTCGTGCGTGACTGCGGCGAAGTAGAGCGGATTGATACCATCGATTTAGGCTTCCCGATCGCCTTGGAAGCCGATATTACCGATTTCATTGCTACTGCTGAAATACAGTTAAATTCCGGGGATGTTGTCGTACTCTACACAGATGGAATTACCGAAGCTTTTGATATGAATAAAGAGCAATACGGTATCGAGCGATTGATTGAAGTTGTTGTCCTTAACAGGGAACAGTCAGCAGCAGAAATCCAGCAAGCTGTTATTGACGACGTGCGGCGATACATCGGGGAGCAAAAAGTATTTGATGACATTACTTTGGTAGTAATCAAACAGAAGTAATACTAATTCTCTAAAATCGTGCAACACTCTTCGACCCCCCCTAGCCCCCCCGCTGCATTGCGGGGGGAACAAGGTATGATATAGAGGACACGGCAGTGCCGTGTCCCTACAATCGATCGCGGTAGGGAAACGGCACTGCCGTGTCCTCCGTTTATATCATTCCGATGAAGAGCGGAATTGATATGAGTATGATATAGAGGACACGGCAGTGCCGTGTCCCTACAATCGATCGCGGTAGGGAAACGGCACTGCCGTGTCCTCCGTTTATATCATTCCGATGAAGAGCGGAATTGATATGAGTATGATATAGAGGACACGGCAGTGCCGTGTCCCTACAATCGATCGCGGTAGGGAAACGGCACTGCCGTGTCCTCCGTTTATATCATTCCGATGCTAACGGAATTGATATGAGTCATGTCAATCTTAAACTAGAGTGCGATCGACCGCACAGCAATAATTCTTTACAAGTCCGACTCAAAAATTTCATCTTAATTTCATTTATATGTGAAAAGCTGAAGATAAATAGCAGTTTTAAGGATATAAAATATATGAAACCAATCTCATTAAAAACAGGCTTGGCAGCGCTGATATTGACCGCAGCCGCCCTAAGCAGCGGAGTGCTAGCAGCTTGTTCAAAAACCAGTTCCAGCCAAACTCAAGCCCCAAATATTACCGCAGCAACCGAAGCAAACAACAAGCAAGACGCGGCACAAAGCGGCGGCACGGGTGGCATGAATCATGGCACGAATCACAATATGTCAATGGATTTAGGCCCTGCTGATGCCGACTACGATTTGCGATTTATTGATGGCATGACAGTACACCATCAAGGTGCTGTAAACATGGCAAAAGAGGTACTCAACAAATCAAAACGCCCCGAAATCAAAAAGCTAGCAAATAACATAATTGCCGCTCAAAACCGCGAAATCAATCAAATGAAAGAGTGGCGAAAAACTTGGTATGCCAAAGCCAGCAGTACGCCAATGGCTTACCACGCTCAAATGGGTCACATGATGGCAATGACTCCCCAACAAATGCAAGGCATGATGATGAGCATGGATTTAGGGGCCGCTGACGACCAATTTGACTTGCGATTTCTCAATGCGATGATTCCCCACCACGAAGGAGCTTTAGTGATGGCCCAAGATGCTTTGAAGAAGTCTAAACGCCCCGAAATAAAGACATTATCTCAAGCGATTCTGACTTCGCAAAAGCAAGAAATTGAGCAAATGAAACAGTGGCGGCAAGCTTGGTACAAACAGTAATTTATAGCCTTTCTCAGAAAGATGAGGTACTGTCGGGCATAGGGCATAGGGCATAGGGCATAGGGCATAGGGCATAGGGCATAGGGCATAGGGCATACCTCACTTTTTCGAGAACCGCTATAGCTCCCCTCAACAAAACGTGACACCAATCCACAATATGAGTGATATCAATTCCGGCTGCGGAATGATATAGAGCAATACGGTTCAGTTAAGGAAAATTGTAGCGAAAATGTTGGGCGGAGTGAAACGGAGGGTTCGTTATTGTGATATAGAGGACACGGCAGTGCCGTTTCCCTACGCCAGATTAATTGTAGGGAAACGGCACTGCCGTGTCCTGATTTCGGGTGATATTAATTCCGATGCAACCGGAATTGATATGACATGAATCACAGTACGTCAACACTTCAAGAAATACTTGGTTCCCAAAAGCCAGAAATTGAAGACAGGAAAAAGTGGCGACAAGCTTGGTAGAAACAGTAATTTAGCTCGACTGGGGCTGTCAGCATTTGTCTGACTCAACCTCAGTTTCATGAGATTACGTAAAAATACGGTAGACAATTGAGCAGGACTACCTCTAAAGTAGTAGGTAAGTCAGTAAAAAGCTATATAAAGGGAGTTGGTCATGATCTTGAACAGCTTGGAATTAAACACAACTTATCAATCAAATGCAGCCGTAGAAGAGATAGTTACCACAGTTAAAAAGGAAACTGAAGCGCAAGAACAGATCCTCGCAAAACCGGAAAAAAATCTACAGCAAAATCGCTTGTCATTAGGCGAAACTTATCTTCGTATTTTAGAAGCCGGTGGGCATCTGGGCTGCTGATGCGAAATTTCATCCTAATTTCATTTGGCAGTGAAAGACTAGGTTGAGTAGAGCATTTCTAGCTCTCGGTCATTGCTTAGCGGTCGCTTCTTGGAAAATGCGAAGAAGTAGCTTTAGTTAATTGGGTTCACTTGCTTACTTTGGCAAAATACCAACCCCTAAGCTTTTGGCACTCAACCTGATTTAAAGGATAATGCCAACGATGATATTTCACAAATGTTCTCACTTAGCAAATATTAGCAGCATTTCTGTAACTTTGTTAAGCCTAATTTTGTTAACTTCTCCCGCCCCTGTTTTAGCACACGCCGGACACGGAGATGAATTTCACCAAAGCGGCGAAGCAACTCAAATTCCTGCTTCTATTTCTGTAGATGCTGAAACCTCGAAGCGGATTGGAATCAAAGTTGAGCCGGTGAAAGCTCAGCGACTCGCTGTCGGCATTAAAACTACCGGACAAATTGAAACTTTACCAAATCAAAAAGTAGAGGTTCGGGCTCCCGTCAGCGGCACTGTGGTTGAGTTGCTAATCAAGCCGGGGGACAATGTTTCTAAAGGTCAACCTGTCGCTGTTTTATCGAGTTCAGAATTAGGGCAATTGCGCGTGGAGTCGATCGCAAAACGAGCCGAAGCTGAAGGCGATTTGCAGCAGGCGCAGGCTGAGTTTAAGTTAGCTAGAGAAAATTACGGTCGCCAATTAAAAATATCCGCAGCGGAAATCGCACAAGCCCAAACCCAACTGACAGCAGCAACCAAGCAGTACGAGGGAGAGCAAGACTTGGTAAATAACCGTTCAGTTGTGAAAGTAGCTAAAGAAAACTATCAGCGTCAGGTTGAGATATCGCAAGCAGAAATAGCGCGGGCAGAAACCGAATTAACGGTAGCTAAAGAACAGTTAGAGCGCGACAAAGAATTAGTGGCAGCAGGAGCGATCGCGCGGCGGACAATGCTGGAATCGCAAGCTCACTTCGCCGAAGCAAAAGCCGCTGTTGCTAAGGCAAAAAGCCGTCCCGAAGTTATCACAGCCCAAACCGAAATTAAACAAGCCGAAGTAGACCTCCCAATGCGGGAATTGCGGGATGCCCAAGGCAGAGTTGCAGAAGCAAAAGCTCAACTTACCAGAGCTCTGAGCCGCCGGGAAGTTCTAGAAGCAGAAGCTCAACTCAAGCACTCTCAAGCTGCATTAGAAGTAGCTCAGTCCCGCGTTCGCCTCAGCAGTTCAGCTTATCAAGCGCGGCTGCAACAGTTAGGAACTATTGCCAACGAAAAAGGACTTGTTACCGTTGTAGCTCCCATTGCAGGCACTGTAGCCGATCGCGAAATCACTTTAGGAGAATCAGTAAACTCGGCGGAAAAACCGCTGATGAGCATATTAAACGACAGCAGCGTCTTTGCCACAGCAAATATTTACGAAAAAGACCTGAATCGGGTAAAGCAGGGTCAGGAATTGACGGTAAAAGTTGCTAGTTTGCCAAACCGCACTTTCAGGGGAAAAATTAGCTTAATTGGCTCGGCAGTAGAAGGAGAAAGCCGCGCTGTGCCGGTGAAAGCTTTATTAGATAATGCTGAAGGAATTTTGAAGCCGGGGATGTTTGCCGAGTTGGAAATTTTCACCGACAAAACTGCAACAAGTATTTTGGCAATTCCTGTTTCCGCAGTTGTAGAAGCAAGCGGCAAACAATTAGTTTACGTCAAAAACGGCGATGCGTTTCAAGCTGTTGAAGTCGAACTCGGTCAAACTTCCGGGGATTTAGTAGAAATTAAGAGCGGTTTGTTTGAGGGAGATTCGATCGTTACTCAGCGCGCTCCTCAACTTTACGCTCAATCTTTGCGGGGCGGCCATAAACCCTCAAAAAGCGAGGAAAATTCCAAGATAACAGGGGTTAAGCTTAACAGTTTTCCGGTGCCTTTGTGGGCGGGTATAGGGGGAGGAATTGCGATCGCATCTTTGACTTTTGCAGCCGGGGTTTGGTGGGGAAATCGGCGCAAACTGCCAACCCTAGCAGCAGCTCAACATCATGCCGTAAACAATGGTTTTTCCGCCTACGAACCGGTGTTGAACGATGAATTGCTGTTACACAATGACAACCATCACGTTAAAACTGAAGAGTCAGAAGTCAAGAGCTTGAACTAAAGATTTTGTTGAATCTAGCAATTATAACTACATGAAATGACTTAAAAAGGCGGAATAGAAGATGGTAAACCAACTCGCATAAATAAACGTGCAAATGCCTGAGAAAGGTGTTCTAGGTAAGGAGATTTTAACCGCCAGCGATCGTTTAAATTACTAGCCTGTTTCAACACATATTCGTAAGGCAAGGTTTGGATCTCTCTAAAATTTACAACCAGTGATTCTTTGTTATTATCTGGGTTCGTTGGTGATGCCAGCAGGTGCAAACCTTCTGTTCTCCCTCTTAAAACTTCATTCCATTTTCCTTTTTTCTTAAATGCTTCGTTATTTTCCTCAAATTCTGAAATATGGTAAATTGCACAGAGCACTACCTGAGCTACTTTTTTATTATCCAGATCGCAGCTTTGGGTGAGAACAATTAAATCGAGTTCATTAACTTCTATTTGTACGTCTTGAATTTCACTGTTTTTGCCAAAATTTGTTGGGTCAAATACTGGTATTGGTACGATACACCCAGGCAGGTAATCACCTTGCCTGAGTGTTGATTCATTTACCTGCTGCCAGAAAGGTTCTACGATCATTCTTCATCGAAAATATACGGCAGAGGTTTTTTACGCCCTTTGAACTGAGCGCGCATGATTACTCGTTCCGAACGCTTTGGCGGTACTGGATGCCAGTCTATTTCGCCAATGCTTTCTAGAGCTTGTAAGTAGTGTTTTACAACTGTTAAATTCCGCAACACTTCATCAGCTAGTGCTGCAAGTTTTCGGCCTTCAGGACTTTGTAATTGAGCTGTGGGTTTTGGCTCTAACACCAGCAATTTTGGTGATGGTGAAACGCCATTAGGACGTAGGGGGGTAATTGTAGCCATCAGTTAATCGACTCCCTTATGCGTTCTGTAATGCAAGCTTCAAAAGCTATGTTTTTTTGTTCGTGCATTTGTTCTAAAATGTGCCAAAGCCCTATTTCATCATGAGGAATATACCCTTCCAAAAATAAGTCTAAATCCAATATTATAGAAACAAAATCAGGTGTGGGAGGTGGAACTATTGCTTGGTTAATAACCAGCATTGTTCCCAAGTTTTCTTGCGGAATTTGTAGCTGCATAAAGTAGCCACTTAATCCTTGTGGCAAGTCAGGGGAAACTTCCGGAAATGTCCTCAAATACTCTTTGAGATCGCCAATCGGTAAAGGAATATCTAGCCTGTTAATATACCTGAGTGCTAAACGAACAATTGCTTCTGGATGTGTCACCGACTGATAGATATTCCACAGTCGCTTTGCTTCATCCCGAAAATTTTCCCAACAGTCGTAAGGGGCAAGCCGACTGAATGCGAAAGCATTTAAACGCAGTTGAAGAATTTGTTTTTGGTCGCCGCGGGAGGCTATATAGCCAATTGGAGATTGGCTGGCTGTTGCCCCAACACTAGCACCTGCCATCATTTGTCCCTGAAAAAGTAACACCTCTTCACGCTGAGGATACTCAGCCTGAATGCTGGAGTACACCTGCGCCAAATTGTCAGGTTTAACTTCTGGTGGAAGTTTAACTTGTATATCAATCAAGGCTTCGGTGATTGGGGCGTGCGAGTAGTGTTTTGGTGCTTGCATAATAACTATTGTAAGCTGCATTGTCAAAAATAGCAACATAGGTTATATCATTTGAGATGTGAGATTTTAGATGACTTATTAATCAAGGTGGGAAGTTAAAATATTTCATCCTAATTTCATTTTGGGGTGTCAATCTAAATTGAATGGCTATTTAACGTCGATCTCCAAACGGTAGCTGCTAATCATCGCCTCTATAATATCAAATGTTCAGCACAATTCTCAGATGGGTAATCAACCGTCGCTGGCTAGTCGTTCTCGCCACCATTATTGTTAGTCTGTGGACATTGTATATTATCCCAAAAATGCCGCTCGATGTTTTCCCGCCTTTTGCACCGCCGCAAGTGGAAATTCAGACGGAAGCACCGGGTTTAGCACCTGAAGAAATCGAGTCTTTGGTAACATTGCCGATCGAGAGTGCGATCAATGGAACTCCTGGGGTGACAGCAGTGCGTTCATCTTCTGCTGTGGGTGTTTCTGCTGTTAAAGTGATCTTTGATTGGGGAACCGAAATCTATCAAGCCCGCCAGTTAATCACAGAAAGGTTGCAGCAAGCTCAAAGTAAACTCCCCGCAGGAGTAGAAGCACCGCAAATTTCTCCGACAACTTCACCTGTCGGCACTGTTATTACCTATGCTTTTACATCAGAAACTACTTCGCTGATGGAAGTGCGGCGTCTTGTTGATTGGCAAGTCACAAATCGCCTTTTGGCAGTGACTGGCGTTGCTCAAGTGGTGGCTTACGGCGGCGAACAAAGGCAGTATCAAATATTAGTAAAACCTGCAAAACTGAAAGCATTTAATGTATCTTTGCAGCAAGTTGCCGAAGCTGCGGCGGCTGCGAATGTCAACGCGCCCGGTGGCTATTTAATTACGCCGGATAAAGAAACTTTGATTCGTGGTGTGGGGCGGATTGAATCTGTGGCAGATTTGCAGCAATCTGCGATCGCCTCTCGGCAAGGAACAGTCGTCAGAATTAGTGATGTAGCTGATGTCAAAATCGGTGCTGCTATCAAGCGGGGCGATGGCAGTTTTAACGGCAAAAAAGCTGTGATTGTGATGGTAAACAGACAGCCGGTTGCTGATACTCCGACGGTAACTAAAGCCGTTGAGGCGGCAATGGCTGAGGTGCAGCAAGCTCTGCCGAAAGATATTAAAGTTACTGTGACTTTTCGACAGGAAGAATATATCAATTCCTCGGTGGAGAATGTGCGATCGGCTTTAGTTGAAGGCAGCATCATCGTCACCGTTATCCTGATCCCGTTTTTGATGAATTGGCGGACTCTGACGGTAGTTTTGCTCGATTTCTTCCTAACTTGGCTGTTCGGGCTGCTGGCGATGAATTGGCTGGGGCTGGGGCTGAATACGATGACTTTGGGGGGGTTGTCGGTGGCGATCGGAACTGCGATCGACGATGCTATTGTCTATGCTGAAAACACCTACCGCAACTTGAGAGAAAATACATCATCTCTTCACCCGCGCCCGGTGATGGATGTGATTTTTGATGGCAGTCAGGAGGTGCGCGATTCTTTAATTGGAGCCACGGTAATTGGCATTGTTGTGTTTTCGCCAATTTTTACTCTGCCCGGTGTAGAAGGTCGAATTTTTACGCCGATGGGGATTACTTATTTGGTAGTTGTGGTGATTTCTAGTCTGGAATCGCTGTTAATATCTCCGGCCCTTTGCGCTATCTTGTTGCCTAACAAACGCATGAGCGATCGAGAACCTTGGCTGCCGAGATTGTGCAAAAAAATATATCATTTTTTTATACAGTTGTCAATGCGCTATTCGGCGATTATTTTAGCTTTAGCTGCTGCTAGTATAGTGGCGGCATTAATTATTTTGCCATCTTTTGGACGGGTGTTTTTGCCGGAGTTTCAGGAGCAAACTTTGGTGAATACTATTATGCTTTATCCGGGGGTGTCTTTGGAAACGACGAATAGCGCAGCTTTTGCTATTGAAGATGCACTTAAGAATGATAGCAGGTTTGAATACGTGCAAGTGCGATCGGGCAGAGCTCCGGGTGATGCTGATGCTGCGGGTGTCAATTTAGCTCACATCGATATCGGTTTGAGCGAGGAGGGCATGAAAAATCGGCCGAAAACTTTGGAATCGCTGCGGCAGGAATTTGGTAAATTACCAGGAGTTGCACCCAATATTGGCGGTTTTATTTCTCACAGGATGGATGAGGTTTTATCCGGTGTCAGGAGTCAGATTGCTGTCAAAATCTTTGGCCCGGATTTGAATCAGCTTCGCACCATCGGCGCTCAAGTAGAAGCGCAAATGAAAACAGTTGAAGGAATTGTAGACTTGCAACTGGAACCGCAAGTGCCGGTGCAGCAGATTCAAATTAAGTTTAACCGCCAAGCTGCGGGTAGATACGGTTTGAAAATCGGAGAACTTTCGGAAATAATTGAGACAGCTTTAAACGGCAAAGTTGTGTCTCAAGTTTTGGAAGTGCAGCAAACTTTTGATTTAGTTGTGTGGTTGCAGCCGGAAGCCCGAAATAACTTAGAAACTATTCAGAATGTGTTGGTTGATACCCCCCCTCTTTCCCCCCCTTATAAAGGGGGGGATGAAAGGGGGGGTAAGATTCCCCTCGCCCAAGTTGCGACTGTTAAATACGGTACGGGCCCAAATACGATTAACCGCGAGAATGTTTCTCGCTTGATTGTGGCGGCGGCTAATGCTAAAGGTCGAGATTTGCGATCGGTTGTGAATGAAATTCAAGCTAAAGTTAAACGAGAGGTGCAGTTGCCTTTTGGTTATTTTATCCAGTACGGCGGTCAATTTGAAGCAGAGCAAAGAGCTTCGCAAAATATTATGGTATTTAGTGCGATCGCCTTTTTGGTAATTACAGTATTGATGTACTTGTCCGTCAAGTCGATCGCTTCGACTGCTATGATTATGATTAATTTGCCGATCGGATTAGTGGGAGGAGTAATCGCGGTAGCTTTGACGGGCGGCATCATCTCTGTAGCTTCCCTGGTTGGCTTTGTCACATTATTTGGCGTTGCCACCCGCAACGGCTTGCTATTAGTAGACAACTACAACACTAAATTTGCCGAAGGAATGCCTTTTAAGGAAGCAATTATTAAAGGCTCGATGGAACGGCTCAATGCTATTTTGATGACGGCTTCAACTTCAGCTTTAGGTTTAGCACCTTTAGTCTTAGAAGGCGGCCCCGGAAAAGAAATTTTGCAACCGCTGTCAGTAGTAGTTTTAGGCGGATTATTTACTTCTACTGCCTTGACTTTGTTAGTTTTGCCAGCTTTGTATGCTCAATTTGGTAAGTTCTTACGACCTCAACAACATCAGGCTGCAGTTGCAGACGCCAAGGTAGTTAATGTGTGATATTTTCTACTTATTGTCAGTCAGCAAGGAGTCAAACCAATGAAATCGCTCAAGTCCAATTTAATTGTTCTAGGTAGTGTCGGATTGCTGTTTTTGGGAGCTTGCAGTAAAGGCGACCAAGCAAGCGATCCAAATAACACTCCAGCCTCCCCTCCTGTCGCCTCTCAACCTGCGTCTTCGGCTCCCGCCACTGCTCCTGCAACAGCAACTCAAGGGGGGCAAGTTGTAAAGTCTGGAGCTTACTATTTAGAGTTTGTACCTGAAAAAGAAGCTACCGGAACTCATTTAGATGTTTTTGTGCAAAAAGGGGAGAAAAAGGAACCAGTTCCTAACGCCAAAGTTACGGCTCAAGTGCAGTTGGCGAATGGAAAGCAGCAAACCCTAGCTTTCAAATACGATGCTGAGGGCAAACATTACGCTGTCGTGTTTCCCGGCAAAGATGCAGGAAGTTATCCCGTGAAAGTGACTGCGGATATTAACGGAGAAAAAGTTGACGGTCGTTTTACCTTCAATCAATAGATAGCTGATTGATTAATGCAGTCTTAATTATGGGTGCATTATGCCAACTATCTAGAACACTATCAACCCGGTTTATTTGATGAACCGGGTTGATTTAAACTTTGATTATCGGCAATTTATTATCCTAAACACTAATTTTAAATAAGTAAAATTTCATACTAATTTCATCCCTGACAGTCAAGCTAATAAATAAGAGAAACCATTAGTTAAGTTTTCAGGAATAATCGCGATGAAAAAGTTAATTTACACTGCTGCATTTACCTTCTTTCTAGCGTCTAATACCCTTGCTACTATTGCAGGAGGAGCAATGCAAAATGCTAATATTTCTCACCTCGTACACAGCGGCGCCCATCCCAATAAAGCTCGCTTTCAGGGTGCTACGCATCATTTTGAAGTTCACGTTCAGGGAAAAGCTCTTTCGGCACTTGCAATTGATTTGCCGGAGGATGTGAAAATGCGTAGCGTAATTGAGGTAAAAAATCAATCTGGTCAAAAAATCGAGTCTCAAGTTTCTGTTAATAACCGCAAAGCGACAGTGGTTTTCTCCCAACCTGTTTCTCCTGATACCACCATATCGATTGATATGCGGGGCATTCACACTCCTGGTTACAGTCGGAGTTGGATGTACGCTATCTCTGGTAAAATGGTGGGAATAAACGCAGAAATACCACTCGGAACAGTTTTAATTCAAACATACTAAATGTAGCCGATGGGGGTAATTTTAAATTGCAAGAAACTTGAATAAATTAGTTCAACTTGCAATTTAAAATCTACCATTCGCAATTCAAAAAAATCCTTGATGTTAATCGGGCATATTTTTACATATCTACTCGATTAGATAAATGCAGCCTCTATTTTGAGCGCACTTTATTTCCTATTTGGTTGCCTGTGTTTTTTTGAATGGGAAAAAAACTCTACCTGCCAGACTTTGGAAGTAGATGCCACCGACAGTACCTAAAAATACGAAATAAGAAAGCGCCTGCACGACATAGAGCTTATCCGTGTATCCAAATAACGCACTCAACAATAAACCGGGAAATTGTTCTTGTGGCAGCACCTGCGAGGTGTTCCAAACCATCGGCCCGAGAATGCAAGAGTGGATTTTAGTAAATCTTTCGTAATAGAAACACAGTGCTGCTGACTCGCGATTTGCTTGCGATAAAGTATTGAATACGGTGTCAAAAAGTCCCAGAGTTGATACCACTAAACCCGCGACAATAAACAGTAATAAAATGCCCATATATTTGAAAAACAGGCGGATATTAATCTTGATTCCCCATTTAAACAGCAGGACGCCAAGTCCGGCGGCTGAGAGAAGGCCAGCCAAAGCACCAAGTGCCGGAATAATCCCTTGTTGAAACTTGGCAATGACAAACAAAACCGTTTCAAATCCTTCGCGTAAAACGGCAATCAAAACTAAGCTAAATACGCCCCAGCCGGCATGAGAATTTTGGGTTAAGGCGGCACTCACGGCGCCTTCGACTTCGGCTTTCATAAATCGCGCTTGCTTGGTCATCCAAATCAGCATCCAGCTCAGCATTGCGATCGCTACAAGCCCAAAAGTTGCCTCCAGCAGCGCCTCCATAATCGGTGCAAAAGGCTGATTGGATGTGGATAAAATTTGAATAGTCCAGCCGAAAAGTACACCTATCAAAGCGCTGGCGATAAGTCCAACGGCAACACCGCCGAAAACCCAAGGACTTAAATAACTTTGTCCTGATTTTTTGAGGCAAGCTAGAACAATTCCGACAACTAATGCGGCTTCGACTCCTTCGCGGAGAGTGATTACAAATGTGGGCAATGCTTCGCCAAAATTCATTTTTTTATGCTGGGAATGAGAGTGGTTAATCAGCAAGGTAATTGGCAGATTATTTACCAATTACCGCTCTTGATGAGAGTTAATTTTTTAGGAGGCTGGTTTGAGAACTTTTTGGCTGTCGTTCTCGATCGTTTTAATTAGCTGGCTGACTTGTTCGGTGGTTTTTACGGGGGCGGGGGGTGCGATCGCAGTAGGCCAATTTGTTTTAAGCTCAGTCATGTTGGCAACAATTGCTTTGTCGGTTTCCGGGCTAGTTTTAGCCACTTGAGCCGCAATATCTTTGTACAGCATTTCCGCGTACATGACGAAACCCCGCGAATCTTGGTATTCAATAATTGCGGAAATTTTGCCGTTAGCAACTGCCGCTCCGTATTCGGAATTAGCTGTATCTAGCAAGCCGTTAATCACTTGCAGCACGAATTTCGGATCTTTGCGCTCCGCTTCGGGAAGAGCGGCAATTGCTCCATCTACAGCTTGCATAGATGTGGTAAATTCTGCATTCACTTGAGCCGGATCTTTTGCACCCGCTTTAACTAAATCCTGCAATTTAATTAAAGTAGTCTTAAATTCGGGAATTTTGCGTTCTTGAAGCTGGTCTTGCACGTCGGCGTAAATTTCTTCTACCGGGTGACCGATGTGCGGTTCGGCTTGGTCTGGTTTGCCTTGATCCAAAAGTTCTTTGGCTACCAAAAGATGCCCTTTCATCAAGCCCATTTTAGTCATGTAGTCTACATCTTTGGCTTCGCCTGTGAGGACAACATCTTCAATAGTCACCATGTCTTTAACTTGGTCGAATTGGGCTTGAGTAATGACATTTTTTGAAACCAATTCTTCGACTTTTCCGTAAGGGCGGCTGGCTTGAATTTTGTTAGAAAGTGCCGGTACTCCTAACTTGGCTTCGAGTTTATCTAACTCGGAAAGCAGGGCGGTATTGATGTTAATACCGGGCTTTCCTCCGTGATTCCCGCTGTGACCGCTTGTTGCTGCGGGACTAGCTGTCGCGACGGGTGAGGCGCCCGGTGAGGCGGTGCTGCCGGTGTTGCTGGCGGTGGGGGTGGAACCGCAACCGGCCAGAGCAACGAGGATGGCTGTAGCAGTGGCTGTCGGTAATAAACGAAATGATGGTAACATGGCAGTTGATGATTTTTACGTTAGGTTCAGTTGGATTCGCAAGTTATTAAGAAATATTCTCAATTATTTGCGAGCTCCTAATTCTACCTATTTGTGAGAAAATTTGGTAGATAATTTAACACTTTCTTAACTAGAATCGCCGCACTCTGGGAGCGCAATGCGGGTTAAGCGATGACTTCAAATACCCCCATGCAGCCAGCTTCGGCGATCGCATCTTGATGGGGATGAAACATATATTTTCCGGCGTAGCCGTAGGTAAATTCTAAGATATGTCTTTCAGCTACTCCCATTGTGATGACATCGGTTCTTTCACTGGGAGTCAAAGTCATTCCCGTGCGATATACGTCAAAAAAGTTGGCGTGCAGGTGAAAAGTTACTGCTGCTTCGTACTCAATCATGTTGAGAACGTACAGCCGAATTAGCTGATTTTTATAAATAGAAATAGGGTTGTTCATGTAATAATGTGGCAACCCGTTAAAAGCGTAAAGTTCGTTTTTTTCGTCGTCGTTTACGTCATATCCCCCCATGATTAACACCATTTCATCGGCGGGAGGACGGGGTTTTGGCGGATCGATGATGAACATACCATAGAGTCCTTTACCGATATGGCGAGTTACAGGAGCAATATGGCAGTGATATAGATGCACTCCGTAGGGATTGGCATCGAATTCATAAATAAATACCGAACCGTTTTTCACTGGTTTAACGCCATCCATTTCGCTGGTATGAACGCCGTGAAAGTGCAGCGAATGAGAATGTCCGGCTTTGTTATAAAAAATGACGCGGATGCGATCGCCCTCTGTTGCCCTTAATGTCGGCCCCGGCACGCGATTATTCACGTTCCAGGTGTTGAAAGTGACGGCGCTATTAAGTTGGACGATCGAAGTATTAGCTTCCAGGCGAAATTCCCGAACCGTGCGCCCGTTTTCGCGCGTCACCGTGCCGTAATCAAAATCCCGCGCAATTTGCATCGGGTTGATATTGCTGACGGTGAGTGCATCTGCGGGCATTGGCGGTATTCTCGCGACTGATGTCGGTTTGCGAGTCAAGTTTTGAAGTGCGATCGCCCCGCCCGCTACCCCAGCACCAGCTATTCCTAACTGTAGGAGTTGGCGGCGAGTCCAGTGTCCCGCCTTTTTCATGGCGGGGCGATCGGATAGGTCTGTCATACTTATTGAAAATTATTCTCAAAAATTTGGTCGCATTTTATTATAAGACATTACCAGCTTGTTGTCAATTATTGTCAACTGCTATCTTTTTCTGGGAATTCAGAAAATTTCATGCTGATTTCATCTAAGTGTGTCAGCTTATATGTTGGGGGGTTGGCGCTGTCAGCGGCTAACAATGTATAGAGATTTACCGCTGTAAATTAGTGTTATGAGAGTTTTGCTAGTTGAAGACGAGCCAGATTTAGGAAAAGCGATCGAGCGAACCTTAAAACAGGAAAAATATATAGTTGATTGGGCGCAGGATGGCAATGAAGCTTGGGAATATTTAGACAGCCAGTGGACGCAATACACCCTCGCTATTTTTGACTGGTTGCTGCCGGGATTGTCTGGAGTAGAACTGCTGCACAAGTTGCGCGGAAAAAATAGTTTTTTGCCAGTTTTGATGCTGACAGCAAAAGACAGGATGGAAGATAAAGTAGCGGGATTGGATGCCGGGGCTGACGATTATTTAGTCAAGCCGTTCGGGATGGCGGAACTGTTAGCAAGGTTGCGGGCGTTGCAGAGGCGATCGCCCCAAATTCAGCCCCAGCAGCTACAGGTTGGAAATCTCGTTCTTGACTGCGGAAATCGAACCGTTTGCCATCTCGATCGAAACGGCAAAAACCAGATAATTTCGCTGACAAAAAAAGAATTTCAACTGTTAGAATATTTCATGAAACATCCCAACCAAATTGTCACGACCGACCAAATTCGGAATCAGATATGGGAAGCAGGTGCAGATACCTTCAGCAATGTGGTAGCAGCTCAAGTGCGCTTGCTGCGGCGCAAATTGGAATCAGTTGGCGGCGCAAACTTAATTGAAACTGTACACGGCGTCGGATACCGGATGAGAAATTAAAGCTGTAGGGGCAACGAACGGCGGGGGAATTATATCTCGTTTCCAGTATCTGGTTATAATATAGAAAACTCGATCGGAAAAATGACTGATATGAAAGATTTAATCCAACAAAAGTTAGAAAAGCTCGATCTAGAACAACTCAAACAAGTATTTGAATTTATTGCCTTCCTAAAATTCCGTGCCAGATTAGCTACTCTTCCAGCAATCGATGAAACTAACTTAGCTGCACTATTATACAGCGAATTTGCCGAAGAAGACTGACAACTTGCGGAACTCGGAATGAGCGAATATGCAGAATTCCTAAAACATGAGGATTTGGCATGACAGTCAATCGATTTTAGATTTTAGATTTTAGATTTTAGATTTTAGATTTTAGATTTTAGAGGCGTCCTTTGTGGAACAGGCGTCCCGCCTGTGAATTTATGTGGTTCGTTTAAAAAAACTCTCATTCACACCCAAATTATTCGATTTCTTCACTCCACTTTCCTTGACAATGACACAGTTAAAATTACCAATTACCAATTACCCATAACCAAGTTATGAAAAATGAATCAAAATAAACTATTTAACCGGACTCGATCGCAATTAGCGATTTCCTACGCGGCTGTAATGGGTTTAATTTTAAGCTTGTTGGGATTTGGTGTATACAAGGCGATCGCCCACGCTCACTGGGTAGCCATAGACAGGGAATTACAATCGGTAGCGGGGACGCTGCACGACAGCCTAGAAATCAAATTGCAGCAGCCCGGACACCTAGAACCAATAGTCAATGAACTTTTGCCCAACCTCCGCATAATTGGAGCTAACGGCATTAAAGAACAGTTGCCAAACCGCCATATTTTAAGCGCTATCAACCAAAGCTATTACTATATCCGTTTATTTGATTATTCGGGGAAATTAATTGCGACCGCAGGCGCTTATCCAGAAGAATTACCACCAGAATTTAACTCCTATTACTGGCAAACAATAACTGACACCAAAGGCAATGTTTATCACCAAATTTCTGTAGCCCTACACACCCAAACACAGCAAGATTGGGGATATTTTCAAGTTGGCCGGAGCCTGCAAGACTTCAATAATTATCTCAATACAGTGAAATTGGTTTTAAAATTAGGATTGCCTACAGCATTGATTTTGATAGGTTTTGCTAGTTGGTTATTGGCTGGATTGGCAATGAAACCGATTTATTCTTCTTACCGACAAATCCAACAGTTTACAGCGGATGCTGCCCACGAATTGCGGACTCCTTTAGCGGCATCTCAAGCAACAGTAGAATCGGCGCTGTTGATGCCTGAATTGAATGAAAAAGAGGCGCGGGAAATTTTGCGAACTGTAGAGCGCCAAAACCGCCGATTGACTCAGTTAGTGGTTGATTTGTTGCTGTTGGCGCGGATGGACTCTCAAGCGAGATCCGATCGCCCTCAGCTTTGTTGTTTGAATGACCTGGTTAGCGATTTAGTCGAGGAATTGGCAGTTGTGGCGATCGCCTCAGAGGTAGCGCTAACATCCGAAATGCGCGTACAGCAGCAATTGAATGTTGTCGGGGATGCCGATCGACTTTACCGTTTGGTTGCTAATTTAATTGTTAATGCCATTCAATACACTCCGGCTGGGGGAAAAGTAACAGTTATTTTAGATTGCAGTCACCAGGAGGCGGTAATTCAGGTTCAAGATACGGGTATTGGGATAGCGGCGGCAGATTTAACGCGAATATTCGATCGATTCTACCGAGTCAACAGCGATCGATCGCGCAATACCGGCGGATCGGGATTGGGATTGGCGATCGCCCAAACCATAGCCCGCGCGCATCGCGGCAGCCTCAGCGCCCGCAGCGAATTGGGCTGTGGCAGCACATTCTTCCTGCGATTGCCTTTGTGAGTTACCATGTGAGGGAAACCGAATCAGTTATTTCGGGTAATCCCTTTGGCAAAAAGTAGCGCGATCGCCCAAAATCATTAAATAGTCAGTTGACAGTTGACAGTTGACAGTTGACAGTTGACAGTTGTTATTTGTTATTTGTTGGACTTAGCAACTAACAATTAATAACTAATAACTAATAACTAATAACAACTGACTGCTGACTACTGACTGCTGACTACTGACTCCTGAAAAATACCTAGCGAAAAATTATGACAGTTTTAGAACAGGGAACAATCTCAATCCATACCGAAAATATTTTCCCGATTATCAAGAAGTCGCTATACACCGACCACGAAGTCTTCTTGCGGGAACTAATTTCCAACGCTGTCGATGCCATTGCCAAACTCAAAATGGTTTCCCGATCGGGCGAATACAGCGGCGATATTGGCGAACCGCAAATCAACATTGCGATCGACAAAGAAAACAAAACCCTCTCCATTACCGACAACGGCATCGGCATGACCGCCGACGAAGTAAAAAAATACATCAATCAAGTCGCTTTCTCCAGCGCCGAAGAATTTATTCAAAAATATCAAGGCAGCGGCGACGACGCAATTATCGGTCACTTCGGTCTCGGTTTCTACTCTTCTTTCATGGTCGCTCAGAAAGTAGATATAGACACCCTTTCTTACCAAGAAGGCTCCCAAGCAGTACACTGGTCTTGCGACGGTTCTCCCGCTTTTGAACTATCAGAATCTACCCGCACCGAACGCGGGACTACGATTACTCTCACTCTCCAAGACGAAGAACAAGAATATGTAGAACCCAGCCGGATTAAGCAGTTAATTAAAACTTACTGCGATTTCATGCCGGTTCCCATCAAATTTGAGGGAGAGGAACTCAACAAGCATAAGGCAATTTGGCGGGAATCAGCCAGCAATTTGCAAAAAGAAGATTACTTAGAACTGTACCGCTACCTTTACCCGTTCCAAGACGAGCCGCTGCTGTGGGTCCACCTGAATACAGATTATCCTTTTATTGTCAACGGGATTCTTTTCTTTCCCAAACTGCGGCCGGATGTCGATGTTACCCAAGGCAATATTAAGCTATTCTGCAATCAGGTTTTTGTCAGCGACCACTGCGAAGAAATTATCCCGAAATTCTTGATGCCGCTGCGGGGAGTCATTGACAGTACCGACATTCCGCTGAACGTTTCTCGCAGTTCTTTGCAAAGCAATCGCACAGTGCGGAGAATAGCTGATTATATTGCGAAAAAAGTGGGCGATCGGCTGAAAGAACTCTACCGCGACGACCGCAACGAATACATCCGCTGCTGGCAAGATATCGGCACTTTTGTCAAGTTTGGAACTCTCAACGATGACAAGTTCAAAAAGCAAGTCGAAGATATTTTAATCTACCGCAGCACCTACGAACCAACAGCCGACAAGCCAGAAACTGTAACGCCCGAAGTTCAGGTGCAAACAGAGGAAGGAGATTTGTGGCAAGATGTCACTCCGAAGTCGGAAACTTCTACTTCAGTGCAACCTTACACGACGCTGAAAGAGTATTTGGAACGCAATCAAAAACGTCACGAAAATCGCGTGTTTTACTGTACGGAACCTGCGTCTCAAGCAACTTACGTCGCCATGCACAAAAGCCAAGGTTTAGAAGTGCTGTTTATGGATTCTTTCATCGACACGCACTTTATCAGCTTCTTGGAACGAGAATACTCAGATGTCAAATTCTCGCGGGTAGATTCCGACATCGACGACACGCTAATTGACAAAGAGAAAGAAGCGGAAATTGTCGATCCGGCGACGAATAAAACTCGCAGCGAACAAGTTAAAGAAATGTTCCAAAAAGCTCTCAATAAGCCGAAAGTGAACATTCGCACAGAAGCTTTGAAGTCTGACTCTGCGGAGGCGACGCCACCTGCGATCGTACTTTTGCCGGAAGCTTTGCGCCGGATGCGCGACATGACGGCGCTTTTGCAGCAGCAAGCGGCCGAATTCCCCGAAGAACACGTTTTGCTGGTGAATACGTCTCACCCGCTGATTCAAAATCTGGCTAGTTTGAGTCAGGGTGCGATTATTCAAGGCGGCGGGGAGTCTCCGTCGGCTCAGTTGGCGAGCATGATTTGTCACCACGTCTACGATTTGGCTTTGATGGCTCAGAAGGGTTTCGATGCTGAGGGGATGAAAGAGTTTGTCGAGCGATCGAATCAAGTGTTGACAAAATTGACTGAACGTGCAATGTAATTACCCCCCCCCAACCCCCCCTTGCTAAGGGGGGAGTCAGAGTTGATTTCCGGGTTTTAGAAACCGGGTTTTTCCAAAAAACCCGGTTTCTGCGTCCTGGACTAATAACTCAAGCCCTCTTCCTTCTTCCTTCTTCCTTCTTCCTTCTTCCTTCAGCTATAATGAAAGGCTGCACGCAAAAAACGGTAATCTGGAGGGCAATATGTCACGGAAATGTCAGCTAACGGGGAAGAAGGCGAATAACGGTTTTGCAGTTTCTCACTCGCACCACCGCACTCACAAGTTGCAAGAAGCAAATTTGCAGTGGAAGCGGATTTGGTGGCCGCAGGAGAAACGCTGGGTAAAATTGCACCTTTCTACAAAGGCAATTAAAACCTTGCAACACAAGGGTTTGGAAATTATGGCTAAGGAAGCTGGAATTAACCTTTACAAGATGTAAGAAACTTATAGGCTAAGAAAGGACTAAAGTCCTTACTACAAACCTGTTTTTTAGGTTCGTAGTAGGTGTAGGGTGCGTCAGTCCAGATATTTACGCGAATCGAACAGTTTATTTCTGACGCACCTTACGATTAACTAAGAAAAAACTAAAGTCCTGACTGCAAACCAGTTTTTTAGGTTCGCAGTCAGGACTTTAGTCTTTGCTCTATATCCACTTTCTACATTGTAATAAATAAGTATTCATCTTGCCTTTGCCTTTAACTTCGATCGAACCGCGGCTTTCAAATAAATACTTGTTCTGCAATATTTGATTGATAAGTTGCATATGTCGGCAAACAAAACAGTTACATCAGCAAAAGTATCTGCGATCGTACTGTCTCCCCGTTTGAGGCGGTTGGCTATTTGTTCTGGCAAAACGTGCTTGGAAATAAGCTGGGTAAGCTGTTCTGCATTTAAATTGTATGTTAAAAAACAATCAAACTCTTGTGGGGTGGGCGTCCCGCCCGCCCTGAATATACAATTTAAATGCGCGACAGCTTAGTCTGCTGCTGCTAATTCTAACCCGTCTGAATGCTGGTTGAGAGTGCGATCGAACAAATCGAGGCACTGAACCTTCCATCGAGTTTCATCGTACAGCCATACGCTCGATCGGGCAACTTCCAGAGTACGGCTAGCAGTTTCAGTGATTTCTCGCAAAGCTGTTTTCAAATCTCCCTGATTCAGGGCTTTGTTTTTAGCTAATTCAATTAATGCCGACTTCTGTTTCTGTAGATGTGTTTCCCTTTGCTGCAAAGCATTTGTCCGTTCTTCGACTCTAATTTCCAACTCTTCATTCAGCTTTTGCAGCGCTATTGTAGCTTGTCTGCGTTCTGTAATGTCTGTGCCGATGCAGAGTATTCCCGTGAATTCTCCGGCCTCATCAACCAGCGGTTTATTTGCCCAAGCTACCCAAACCCGTTCCCCGCTGGGCCGGATATTTTGATTTTCATAGCTGGTAAATCTATCGGGGTTTTGCACAATCTTCTTATACATCAATTCTAAGTTATTTCCTTCGATGTCACTGAAGGGAATAATTGTTTCTACTGCATTTTGGCCGAGGATTTCTTCCAGATTGTAGCCAAAGAATTTTTCGGCAAACTCGTTAAAAAAAGTAATCATAACCGTTTGTAGTAAGAACTTTAGTTTTCTCAATTCTAACACGAAAAAACTGAAGTCCTTACTGCGAACCTTAACCCAGATGAAAATATCTCATTGGATGGCGGCCTCAATCCACAGTTTTAAGGTAGAATTGACTTCATCAATGGGAATTTCTTGTGATTTGCGAGTGGCTCTTTCCACGACTTCGACTTTGCCTACTTTCAGGGAACGGCCGGGAACAATACGATAGGGAATGCCAATTAAATCGGCATCTTTGAATTTAACTCCTGCACGTTCATCGCGATCGTCCAGCAGGGTTTCAATGCCAGATTGATTGAGTTCTGCGTAGAGTTTTTCGGCGACTTCTACTTGTTGGGCGTCGGAAATATTGGGGATGCTGATGATGGCGTGATAGGGGGCGATCGCCACCGGCCAAATAATCCCGTCTTTGTCGTAGGATTGTTCTACGGCCGATTGGGCTAACCGCGATACGCCGACGCCGTAGCAACCCATAATTAACGGCATTTCTTCGCCTTGTTCGCTGGTGTAGGTGGCGCCCATTGCTTGGGAGTATTTTGTGCCTAGTTGGAAGATGTGACCGACTTCAATCCCTCTGGCGGTTTGCAGTGTTTGTTCGGGATTGTGAACAGCCCGATCGCCCTTTTTTGCTTTCCTGACATCTACTGCTGTTTCTGGTAGTTGAAATTCTTTCCCCCAATTAGCCCCGACAACGTGATATCCCGATTCATTGGAACCAGTTACAAAGTTTGTGAGCTCAACTGCGGTGCGATCGACTAAACGCAAAAACTTAGAATTTACTTCCTTGCTCCCAGCAATGTAATCATCAGCAACATCGGGAGCCATATAACCTAGAGGTAAAGATTTGGCAGCCCATTTTTGCTGAGCTTCTGCATCGGGGACTGTCAGAAATAGGATTGTTTTTGCTTGATAATTTCCAGCTAATTTGGTTAATTCATTCAGCAATTTTACCTGATTGACATCTTGGTCGCCGCGAATGCTGACCAGTGCCAGCACTGTAATTCCGCTGTCATAAACAGCTTGATAAAGTACATTTTTGACAACTTGATTAGGAGAACATTTGAAAAATTTGCAGAGTTTATCAATTGTTTCCGTTCCGGGCGTTTCCCGTTTTTCAAAAGTTGTAAAGGTTGAGGTTTCAGTATCAGCAGGTATTGAAACAGCCTTTTCCAAATTAGCGGCATACTGACCATCTTCAGTGTAGAGAACTTCATCTTCCCCCGCTTCAGCCAACACCATAAACTCTTGAGAACCAGAACCACCAATTGCGCCAGAATCAGCATCTACTGCTCGGAATTGCAAGCCAGAGCGGCGCAGCATATTGCTGTAAGCTTGAGCCATATCCTGATAAGTTTTTTTCAGGCTTTCTTCATTTGTGTGGAAAGAATAGCCATCTTTCATAATGAATTCACGACCGCGCATCAAGCCAAAACGGGGGCGAATTTCATCGCGAAACTTAGTTTGAATTTGATACAAATGTGTAGGCAATTGCCGATAAGAACGAATCATATCTTTAGCAATTGTAGTAATTACTTCTTCGTGAGTTGGGCCCAATCCCAATTCTGTGTCGCGACGGTCTGTGAGAGCAAACATGATACCTTCAGCTTGAGTGTAGGTGTCCCAGCGGCCCGATTCCCGCCACAAATCGGCCGGTTGCAGTTGCGGCAAGAGGCATTCTTGAGCGCCGGTAGCATCCATTTCTTCGCGCACTATTTGGGAGACTTTTTTGAGGACACGCCACATTAAGGGTAGATAAGCGTAAATACCGCTGCCGATGCGCCGGATGTATCCCGCACGGAGTAATAGTTTGTGGCTGGGGATTTCTGCTTCTGCTGGGTCTTCCCGCAGGGTGACGAAAAGCATTTGAGAGAGTCGCATGGCTGGTTTCCTTAAAATACCGGATGATTGTAATCTCAGATTAACTTCTGATATTATCAGAACTGAGCCAGATTTGATTAGATATTATGAATAAGATTTTACAAAACTACCAAAAAGGTATGGCAGCATTTGATAATTGTCACTCTCCTACTGTGCAATCTCAGTGGGTTGCCTTAAAAGATGAAATAGGAGAATTTTTTCAACAACCTAATTGGAGCGAAATTTGGGATGTTGTTCATGCTGGTGGTCGATTGCTTTACAAACTAATCGGAATTCCTTTATATTTGCTGGCATATTCTACTGTTCGCAAACACAGCCAACGTTTCGAGGAGTATGGCTGCATTCGCAGCATTCGCAATTGTGAGGGTAAATGCTGCGGCAAAAATTCGTAGGGTACGCTGCGGCGCACCTGATATCATGTTTGTTGAATTGCCCGCAATTAGATTTAGAAACCCTCGATCGCACGCGAATGATTATGCAGCTCGATCGCAATTACTACCACGTTTTGAGCCTGAAAATCCAACGGAATCCTAACTCGCTAGCGCACTCTACGATATGTAGGGTGCGCCGAAGATCGTTTTACTACTATTGATAATGGGTGGCGCCCCCGCCTCAAACTTGCCACTTTTATGCGAACTCGGCTGCTATCAGTACCAGAAAGACTGATTTCTGACTTTAGACGGATTTATTTTTTAGCTTCCACAGGCATAATAAGCAGTAAGGATGAGATCACTAGAGAACTGATTTACTACTCATTCCAATTTCACTAATAAGGGCTTCCGTAAGATTAAGCCTGACCCAAACAAACCACCATCTAAAGATTACAAAATCCCCTAAATAAAAGTTGGGGACACTTTTCGCTATGCCGAGTTAGGCATAAAACTGTAGGAGGTAATTTATGTTTGAAAGCGAGTTATTAATGTCGCTGTACAGTCCCAAATTCAATATTGCCCAAATGCCAGTAGAAATAGATGTGCCATTTGACCACCCCGATATCGGAGGGCTGATGTTTTTAAGCCCTCAGTTTTTCGTGTCATTAATCGCCGGAGTCATCATGGCTTTCGGCTTCCAATTCCTGTTAACAAATTTCTCTATCGCCGCCAAAATCTCAAATTGGGACGAGGCTTTACCCGACGATGACGATGATGGCGAGTCCGAAAGTTTAGGCACTAAAGTTCGCAAGATCGAAGGTTTAGTCGGAGGTTGGATTTTAGTCACAGTTAACCTAGCTTTATTTTTGGCTTGTTTTCTGGCAGTCAAACTAACTTCAATTGCCAGCGTAGATGGAGCGGCAATTATTGGTGTGGTCATCTGGGCCGCGTACTTTTTAACCCTTGTGTGGCTCGGTTCTAGCGCCGTCGGTTCCACGATCGGTTCCTTGATAAAAACTGCTTTTTCAGGCATTCAAGGCGTCATGGGTACTGCCGGTGCAGCGATCGGCGGCAAGATGGCCAGCGACCAAATGGTCAATACTGTAGAGGCATCTGTTGCCGCTGTCCGCCGCGAATTGAGTTCGGCTGTAGACCCGGATAGCATTCGCGAAACACTGCAAGATTATGTGGGTTCTTTGCAGTTGCCGAAGCTAGATGTTAAGGAAATTCGCGGTCAATTTGAAAAGTTGCTGGGCGATGCAGATATCAAATCTCTTGCGGGAAGCGACGTTCTCAAGAATGTTAACCGCCAGACTTTTGTGGATTTAATTAGCAGCCGCACTGACTTTTCTAAGGAAGAAATAAATCAAGTTTCCGACCAACTCGAAGGCGTTTGGAAGCAAACTTTCGGCAAGCAGCAAGAGCAGAAAGACCCGAATTTAGAGTTGGTTGATTTTCTTAAATTTGCGGCTCCCGATTTGCTCAAGTCTGACGAACTCAACGCTAAGCTGTCTCAAATTCTGGAAAGTAGGGAAAACAAATCGGAATCCAGCAGCGGCATGAAGCGAGCGATGCAGTTGGGTGTGGAAGCTCTTGTCGGAACTGTTTTGTCGCGGACGGATTTGTCTGATTTGGATGTTGAAAAAATCTCTGGCCAGTTGCAGCAACTGACAGAAAAAGGGACTCAAAAAGCTAAATCTTTGGCTTCTAAGGTGGGCGACAAAGTGCCTGCGCTGCCTTTCAATACAGCTAAGGCTGATGTGGAAAACTACTTGCTGAATGCCCAACCTTGGCATCTCAACCGGGAGACAATCAAGCAGGAATTTAGGGATGTTATTTACGACCCGGAAGCTTCTCCTGGGGCAGTTTTGCGCCAGTTAGAGCTGTTTAATCCCGATTATTTTGTTGGGATTCTGGGCCGGCGCGAGGGCTTGGCTCCAGAACAAGCACAGGAAATTGCTCAACAGCTTGAAGGTGTCCGCCAAGAAGTGTTGGAAATTGTGCAAGCTGCTGCTGGTGAGGAACAGTCTCAAGATTTGCGGAGCCGGATTGAGAATTATTTGCGATCGACCGGTAAGGAAGAATTGAATCCTGAAGGTATCGAGAAGGATTTCCAAGCGCTTTTGGAAGACCGGGATGCCGGTTTTGAGGCTTTGCGCGATCGCCTGTCTCAATTCGATCGCGATACTTTGGTACAGTTGCTCGGCCAGCGGGAAGATTTCAGTCCAGAGGAAGCCGATCAGTTAATCGGGCGGCTCGAAAGTTCGCGCGATCGCGTGATTTCTAAAGCTCAAGAATTGCAAGAGCAAGCGAAATCGAAAGCGCAGGAAGTGCGGCAAAAGGTGGAAGACTATCTCCGCAATACTAATAAGGAAGAACTCAACCCCGAAGCTATCGAGCGCGAGTTTCAAACGCTGTTAAACGACCCGGAAGCCGGATTTAAAGCGCTGAGAGAACGCTTGTCTCAATTCGATCGCGATACTCTGGTGCAGTTGCTGTCACAGCGCCAAGACCTCAGCGAAGAACAGATAAATCAGGCGATCGACCGGATCGAATCCGTGCGCGACAACATTATCCACGCGCCGCAAATAGTTGCAGATAAAGCTAAGGAGCAGTACGAGGAAGTTACTGCAAAAATTGGCGAGTACCTGCGGAATACCAACCTGGAAGAACTCGATCCAGAAGGCATCAATCGGGATTTGACTAAATTGTTTGAAAATCCGAAAGAGGGTGCTTTGGCACTTCGGGACAGACTTTCTCAGGTCGATCGCGAAACTTTAGTCAAGCTGCTCTCGCAGCGGGAAGATTTGAGCGAAGAACAGATAAATCGGACGATCGATCGCGTGCAAGATTCGATTCGCAGCATCGTGAAATCGCCCCGCCGTTTGGCCTCTCGCGCTCAAAAAACAGTCCGAGATTTCCAAGGCAGTTTGGAAAATTACTTGCGGAATACGGACAAGGAAGAACTCAATCCTGAAAGCATCAAACGCGATTTGCAGTTGCTGTTTAACGAACCGGGAGCGGGGATGCAAAGTTTGGGCGATCGCGTGAAGCACTTCGATCGATCGACTTTGGTAGCATTGCTGTCGCAGCGGGAAGACATCTCGGAAGAGGAAGCTAACAAAATTGCCGACCAAATTGAATCTGTCCGCAACCAAATTGTCGAACAAGTTCAAATGGTTCAGGACAAGTTTCAGTCAGCAATCGACGGTATTTTCACGAAAATTCGGGATTACCTCAATTCGCTCGATCGACCGGAGCTCAACTACGAAGGCATCAAGCGGGACTTCCGCAAAGTGTTTGACGACCCGCAGGCCGGATTTGACGCGATTAAGGAGCGTTTAGGTGAGTTCGATCGCGGTACTTTAGTTGCGCTGCTGAGTTCTCGTTCCGATATTTCCGAGACTGACGCTCACCGAATTGTTGACCAAATGGAAGGAGCCCGGGACAGCGTTTTATTGCGATCGGAACGCCTGCAAAATGAAGCCAAAAAACGCATTAAACAGCTCAAGAACAAGACCAAGCAGCAAGCAGAAGACGCGCGCGAAGCGGCAGCAACTGCTGCTTGGTGGCTGTTCGGTACGGCTCTAACTTCTGTGGTTGTTTCGGCTTTGGCTGGAGCAATAGCAGTCAACGGGATTTCGGGTTTGTTTAGCTAGATTTTCAACGAGTTTGAAATAAAGTTCTCCTGATTCTAGGCTGGCCAAAAGCTAGCCTATTTTTTTTGACTGATATCATGTCCGGTTGATTTGGTGGCATTGGAATTATTATGCAGCGCTCACGTCGTCCTCGCTCGCGGTTTGGATCGCGAGCGAGGACGACGTGAGCGCTGACATTATCCAAATATATGATTCCGATGCCACCGAAAACGATATTATTTATCGCCGATAAAATTAGGAGGAAATACTTTAGATAAATCTAGGGACAAATCCCCAAAATTAGGGAGGGCAACTGTCTCGTTAGGCATAAAAATTATCTTGACGCGATAACCAAATTTGCCTTGCGAATTCTGATAAGGTTCGCTGTAACATTCCAAACAAATTTCTAATAAGTTAAATATCCAATAATCAGAAATACCCGCTTCAGCATAAAGGGGCAACTTGACCTGTTTGTCGTAACTCAAAGAAGAATCCGCAATCTCAATCAGTAACAATATATCGGCTGGAGTGGGGTGAGAGGATAGATAGTCATCAGGGCGATTTTGCACGATCGCGCGATCGGGTTCTGGTTCGCTGTCATCCGGCAGAATAATTGGTTGTTGCCCTCGCAGTGTCGCCCTTTCTCCCAGCAGCTTAAATAACTCGCGTTCCAAGCGTGTCTCGCAAACAGAATGAGCCGTACTTTTAGCCGCGATGTTGACAAGTTCTCCCTCGATCAACTCAACTCGATCGTCCTCACCAAAGAACCCCTGTTCTGTCAGGCGGTGATATTCCGCTATGGTGAAGCGTTTTGCAGTTGCGATCGGCATACCAGCCACCTCAATACAGGTCTGTTGCGATTATACGCGATCGTCGATCGGCTAAACAATGCTAATGTGGAGCACAGCTCACAACAATCTTGTCAAATTTGCCTCATCCTTTGGTTGCAAATTTTCCCAATTTTGGTGAATTTACTCCACGAACTTATGTTGGGGATCATATCTGCCTTAAGCAAGATTCTAGCATCACTATTTATTAGGTACTTTAACTAAGTAGCAAAAAGAAGTTTTCTAAATAAGAAAACTGAGCAATAGATATTATTTTGGAGGCTTGAATGACATTTACTACTGCCGGTGCTTACGACCAAGGAAAAGCAGATATTCAGAGCTTGAGTGTAGACGACCAATTAGGTGTGCTGTGGTTTGTTTACACCGAAATGGGCAAGTCAATAACGCCAGCGGCTCCCGGTGCTTCCGGTTCCGAAATCGCTCAGGGTTTGTTCGAGCAAGTCAAGCCTCTGCCCCACCAAGAACAACTACAAGTAATGCGGGACATTGCCTCAAAAGCCAATACCGAAATCAGCCGGATGTACGGCTCCATGAGCCCGGAAACAAAGCTGGCTTTTTGGTATTTTCTAGCAGTCGGAATGGACGAAGGAACTATTATTCCCGTGCCTCCAGACTATGAACTTCCCGAAGCAGGAAAAGCTTTATTAGGAAAGGTTCAGGGCATGGACTTTCAGCAGCAAATTGATTTCCTTCGCGGTACAGTTTTAGAAATGGGTGCTGAAGCCGCTCCGGGGGCTGGCATTTAAAAATAGGACTTACGAAAAAAAACCCGGTTTCTAGGAGAATATTGGGTGCGGCAACGAGGCATCTAGGAAGAAACCGGGTTTTTAGCCGTTTGATGCGTAAGTCCCTAAAAAGATTAGTAAGTAGCTCAAACTAATACGCCGCGCGCGAAACCCGGCTTCTTCAAGAAACCGGGTTTCTGGCTGTTCTGTTTTTGTAGGTTTACGGCGAAGATCCAGACTTTACAGCTAATAACTGAATTCAGCGGATCTGTTTCCCACAACTTCCGGCGCACCGACTGTTAAACGCATATCTTCGCAGGCAACTGTTAGCAAGGGCTGACCTAAGTTTAAAGTGGCAAAAGGACTTTCTTCTGCCACTTCTAATTCGCCTTTAATCAAACCGATGCGAGACTGTAATCCTCCTTTAAACAACAGCAAATTGCTGCGGTCAGCGCTGAAAACATTCCCGCTAAAAGGCAGCGGTAAAGCTAAACTTTGCTGGCTGTAATTGAGACGGCACAGTTGACGGTTTTCTTGGCGAACTGTGACGCTGTAGCCTAGCGGTGCTGCTTCGATCGAATCGCTGCCTTCCCAACTAAATTGAGCTAATTCTTTAGGAAGTCCCCAAATCTCGCGCCCGCCTGCTACAGAGTTAGGATTGTCTACGTAAATATGGGAAATCCAAGCGCCCCATTTTCCTGCATAATTGGCGATCGCGCTAACTACAATTAACTCATTGTACTCCATCACTGAACCCAACCCGTAGGAGGATATATAAATGCCGCCTAGGGTTTTCCCCGGCAATAAAGAGACAATTTTTAACTCAGAGGGAACCAAGGGGCGCACTCGTGCCACATCTACCAATTGCAAAGTCTGAACAGCATAACCTTGCAGATTCCAAGGTGCAGGTGGATATACCATTTTCAGTGATTTAATGTGGGATATTTTATATTTATTTTAGCTTAGCGCCTCAAAGAGCAACAATTTTTTGTATTTCTTCATGAACTTTTAGTAATTTTACTTATAAAATTTACATATAAAAAAGATTAATGTGTTGATGGCAGGCAAACAGTTGACATTCGAGAGAAAGTTAAATATGGTCTATCTAGTGAATATTTAGAAGGAAACCTAAGCCTGTATGCTGACATCTTACAAACCAGATGTTTTCGATAGTTTAGAGCATTTTTTCACGGCTAGAGACCTCCTACAGCAAGCCCAGGACAACATGACACAACTGGGTGCTATCATCCGCAGTCACGGTTTGCAAAAGCAGGTAGGTATTTGCTTGCTTCACAAACACTTTGACCTGGCGGATAACGAAAGGTTGGTTGAAGAGTTTGACGGCAACAATGCTTATGTCAAGCCGACCGCAGAATACGGCGACGCTATTCCGTATATGTGGAAGGTTGAAAAAGATCGAGCATCAGGCAACTGGGTTTGGTTTCCATTAGAATTTGTCCGCGTTAGTGAAGCTGTGTCGGCAGCAATTAAACGGTCAGAAGCAGTTGTCAACAACTCAGAATTTCTCAATGAAATTGCAGGTAAACTGTCAGAATTGGGGATGACTGATATGTTCGGCATCAGCATTTTGCACCGAGATGCAATTAAAGTTGCTGAGGGCGAAATTTTGGTAGAAAGCACAGACGATGAAGCCCGCGTTTTGACTCTTTCCTCAGTTCCCCGACAGGATGTTGACCGCGCGACTTTAACGCAAACTCTATGGCAGTTTCCCAATGCTGAAGGGTTTGAGATAGGAGCGATGTGCTCTCACTGTACTCACTGCACTCACTGCACTCATTAGGCAAGATTGCTAAAGGATGATAAAAAGTACATAGCAGAGGTAGGGACACGGCAGTGCCGTGTCCCTACGGGGAGCGATAGGCGGGTGTACTTAATAAACGTGGAATTTTCTGTATTGCAGGTTTGCACTTCGCACCTTACCGCTATAAGTAGCACCTCAAACCACTTTTTACATACCTCCTAAAACTCAGAAGAAAAAACTAAAGTCGAGACTACCAACTGTTTTTTTTGATAATTGCGATTAATCAATATTAAATAATGTCCAGTCTCCGTCAAAGTATAGTAATTTATCGCTGCCAAAATCTGGACTCAGAAACTACAGAGAAAGAGTTCCCAATTCGAGTGTGGCTGAGTTCGGGCACGCAGCTAGCTTTTGACAGCGTACCCGATCGCATTCCGTATTGCGAAGGGGCTTTTATGCCAAAAGAACCTTGGAGGGAACCAACACCAGCAGAGTCTGCACTGCTTTGGGTTCATGAACCGCCGCCGCAATATTCGGGTGTAGGAATTGTGCGTTTACCTGCGGATGTTTTAGCTTTGTTTGCTGCTTCTGGTATCGCTTCGCTAACAACTCCCCTACAGGTTGCTGAGTTTAAATCGCATGAAAAATGTCGGCAGGCGCTGGATAAATTAATTGAGTATTTTCAGCCTTTTTGTCTGTCGGATGCGCCGCCGATTATTAACGGTATGGGAGGCAGGCAACCGGGATTGAGTACGGCAACAATTGATAATAAACGGGGCTGCCGCAACGGTTTGCATACTGATAATTGGGACGGGTTGCCGCTGGCTAAAAAGCAGGAGGCTACTAATCGGATTTGCGTGAATTTAGGGCGGGACAGCCGTTATTTGTTGTTTGTGAATTTGACTGAGATGGACATTTTTGAAAGGCTGGGGTGCCCTGATTCTGATGTTGGAAAACCTTGGACGCGACAGTTAACCAATGAGTTTATGCAGCGCTATCCAGAATATCCGGTGGTGAAGCTGAGAATTGCACCGGGCGAGGCTTATATTGCACCGACTGAGAATATGATTCACGATGCTTCTACTGCCGAAATGAAGCATTTAGATGTTAAGGTGATGATGCGCGGTTATTACAGGATTCCAGCATGAGTTTTGCCGTTAGCGAAGCCCTCGAAGAGGATCGCACTTTTACAGATACTGTTAGAGATAGTTTGAAGGATGAGGGAAAATTGCAAGAGTCGATCGCCCTTTACGAACAGTCGATCGCCCAAAATCCCAATTCGCCCTCAGCTTACCACAATTTGGGAAAAGCGCTGCAACAAAACGGGCAAATTGCAGAAGCTGTCGCCTGTCACCAAAAAGCCATTCTCCTACAACCAAACTTTACTGCTGCTTACTTCCCCTTGCTGTACGCGCCGCTGCCTAAAGATTCTCCTTTGATTGACAGCCTGGTTGCTCTTTACCGCGAAGTTATCGAGATTTTGCCAAATTTTCCATTAGCTTACATTAACTTGGCTGTAGCGCTGAGCAAGCAGGGAAAAATCCAGGAGTCGATCGCGCTTTTTCAAACAGCAGTCCGCTTGCAAACAGTCGCATCTCGCCCGGAATTGTCGCAAGTAGAATGGAATTGGGCCTCATCGCGATCGGCAGAGTTCATTATCATCGGTTCTCCCCGCTGCGGCACAACTTCTCTCTACAAATATATCACTTCGCACCCTCAGATTTTACCTGCTGCCAATAAAGAAATCTGTTTTTTTTCAGAACATTTCAACAAGGGAATAGCTTGGTATCGATCGCATTTCCCGCCGCCCATAGACGCGCATCATTTTTTGACAGGAGAAGCAACTCCGACTTATCTGACTCACCCGCTGGCTGCGGAAAGATTGCAGGGTTGTTTGCCCAAAGTTAAGCTGATTGTAATTTTGAGAAATCCGGTCAATCGGGCTTTTTCGCACTATCAAATGCTAGTGAGACGCGGTACGGAAGGCAGAAGTTTTGAAAAGGCGATCGGTTCCGAGTTGCAATTGCTTGATGGCGCAACAGAAACCAGCTTAGAAGATAAAAATCATTGGAAAGATTGTCATTATATTTATAAGAGTCTTTATGCTTGCAGTCTCAAAGAGTGGATGAAACTTTTTCCCAGGGAACAGTTTTTGATTTTGCAGAGTGAAAAATTTTATGCCAATCCGGCTGCGACACTCAAACAAGTTTTTGAGTTTTTACATTTGCCAGATTTTCAACTGGGGAATTATCAAAAGTACAACGGTGGTGATTATCAGCCTGCGGATGATGTTGTCAGCCAGCGATTGCGCGAGTATTTTCAGCCGCACAATCGCAAATTAGATGAATATTTGAATTCTGTAGGGGCTGGTTTCACCCACCATACGTGGCTGTAACTAAAGATTTAAATAAACCCGCCCCCACAGATATTATCAGCCTTAATCCGCTTAAATCTGCGGTTAAAGACCTGCAAATCTACTTACTAGCATAACCCGTACTTACCAAAAACTCCAGCAACTTCCCAAAGAATTGAGTGCGATCGCGCCCTTGATAAACCCTCTCCAACAACTGCCAACCTTCCGCCTCCTGGCCCATGACATACTTGTTCGCCATGAAGGCCGCCAAAACCCCTTTCACCTCCCCATTTTCACTCAGACGCTTGTTAGATTCCAGCCAAAGCTCAGCAGAATTTGTGTATACTTCCACCGGATACTGTTTGCTAACATCTTGCATTTTTCCGGCGCGATACTGCCAAACTTGCAGCGGGAAGCGAGAATCAGCGTAATTAGTAAAAGCTTCCGCAAATCGCCCGTCCTGACTCTTGAACTCTGGGATATCATTTTTGCCAAAATCGACAATTTCGTAACTCACATTGCCCCAGAAATGCTTGATATGAGTGTATTTGTTAGCTCCAGAATCGTAGCGGTAAATAAACGAATAATTGCAGCAGCGGACACCGCTTTTGATTGACACTAAATCTGCTAGCACTTCCGGTTCCTTGTCGCCGTCCAAATCGCGAATTAGCAGCGATAACAAACGTCCTTCTGATATTTCTTCGCTGGCTCTTTGGTCGGGATTATCTACTAGAGAACGAGTCGGAATCAGCACTGGTTCTTCCAATAAAGTTTTACCGTTGCGGATAATTTTGATGCGGAGATTTTTACCATTTTCTCCTTCCTTCACGAAAGAAACTTCTGCCCGAACTTTCCCCGATTCCGAGATTTCTGTAGTTCTCTGCGGGCCGGCATCCGGCGGAACTTGGGCGATATATTGGGCAGGAACTAAGGCAGTTTGACCGGGTTTGGCGATCGCCTGACAGAGAAAAGCTGCTACTTCGGCGCGAGTAGCATTGCGCGTAGGTTCTAGCTGTTTGACGGCGGGATAATTGACCACAAGTTGTTTTTCTGCGGCGGCGGCGATCGCATTTCTTGCGAGTTCGGGAATTTCCGGTGCATCCTCAAAAGTCGCATCCAAAAGCTCAGCCGCCGGCCCCGCAGGCGTATATTTCAAGCCGCTGCTTAAAGCTACCAAAACCTGCCAGCGGGTAACATTCAAAGTGGGGTTAAAGATACTGCCACTGTATCCAGACATAAAACCCGTCTGATAAGCTTCTCGAATTGCTTTAAAACCCCAGTAATTCGTGGGAATATCTGCAAAGTCGATCGGATTGCGGACGGTTTTGGCATCGGGAAAAGCCATGCGAATCATTGCCGCAAACTCAGCGCGGCTGACTGGGCGATTCGGGCGAAAAGTGCCGTCTTCGTAGTAGCCGCTGATAATTTTTTTCTCTGCTAACTCCTCAATGCAAGCTTGCGCCCAATGGTCGTTAACATCCTTAAATTTGGCTTGAGCAAATGCCGGCGCTACATTCAGACCCGGAAATACTAAATTCCCGATGATTATCCCCAGGGCTACCACTAAAGCGATGATAGCTTGCCATCTGTGCGATCGAACCATAAAGCATCCTCCTTTGTCACCAAATCTGCGAGCGAAACTCACGCAAACTTTACATAGTATCAGCTATTCTAACCCGATCGAGCGCTTATTTAGAATCCAAAGTCATCTCCATCAGCAACTTTGTTTTCATTGTTAATTCTTCTGGATTACCTGCAACTTTAAGAGTAATTTCAGAATTAGAATTGATAGAGACGACCGAACGAACAGGCATTAATTGCTCCAGTCGCATTATAACTTCTCCCTCACCCTGAGACGCAAAATATTTTAGGGTCATAGTAGAGCCAGCAGGTAATTGGGGTAAAGTCAAATTTTGGGGATTTGCTTGTTGTTCTACACGAGTTTTGAGAGTGGCAACTCCATCTTGCAAGCCAATCAATTCATAGGTAGCAGTTTGATTCACATTCATGCCACTGACATTAGATGGAAAAGAGATGCGCCATTTGGCTCCTTTGCCAACTGCTTCTGTCGGCAGAGGTGAGGCAAGCTGTTGTAAAGATTTAGACATATTTTGAACCATTTTTTTGACGTTGTTGTCAGCTTCTTGTGGCAAAGTAAAGCTACCTCCTTTATTAGCGCCTCGACTATCCATGATGAAAGAACCTTTCAATCCAGCTAACTTTTTGACTGCGGATCGCATACTATCCAGGGCGGCAGTTGGCAAATTTGGATCGTCGCCAGCAATATCCGCGTTAGCGTATGAAAACTCGTAGTGAATATCTCCATTGGCATCAATTTTAGTGGCTTGTGTGTCTATAGTTAAGACCATTGTCGGAACTTTATTCACATTCATACTTCTGTCTGCTGTGGACACTACCATCTCCATTTTAACGACCATAGTTGTCGTTTTTTTGATACCTAAAGTTGGCTTTAAACGCAACTGTTGTCGGGGTTCTACTCCCGGATTTAGCAATTCGACTTCTTGAGGGGGTTTCGAGTTGGCAGCAGGCGCGGCTGCGTCACGGGCTGGCTGCTGAACTACAAGTGGAGTTTCAGCACTGAGGGAAGCAGGAGAAAGCTCGATCGCCCATCCGGCGCTCGCCAAACAAAGAGATGCAATAAACAGTGTTCTTTTCATTAACTTAATTTCCTGTTATTTGAATGTTTGCGTGTTGCCACAGTCGATCGACTGTCACGAATTTGTAACCTTTATACAAAAGCAATGGAATTATTTTATCAGCAGACGCTGCAACATCTTCGCCACCGCAATAGCCGTCGTGCAGTACAATAATAGATCCATTTTCAGTTTGCTGCACGACGCGACTAATAACTTTCTTAACCCCCGGTCGCACCCAATCTTCCGGGACGACACTCCACATTATAGGGCGATATTCCCACTGTTGCAATAACTCTAATGTTCGCGGCGTAAAAATGCCGTTGGGCGGCCGCACGTCCCGAATTAATTTTGGGTCTAAATCGCAAGCTTTGGCAATTGCTTTTTGCGTGTCTTCTAAACTTTGTTTTAGTTCGTGGGTTTTGAGTTTGGCAAACGATATATGCTGATAGCCGTGGAGGCCGATCCAGTGTCCGCAATCGCAAACTTCTTTAGCCGTGTCTGGATGCCTGTCAACGCAAAATCCCAGCCAGAAAAAACTAGCTTTTATGTCATATTTATCTAAAACTTTTAACAGTTGAGGTGTGTGCTGCCGGTGCGGCCCGTCGTCAAATGTGAGGGCTATTTCTCGGCTGCTGCTATCTCCCGTCCACAGACATCTGGGAAAAGCAGATTTGAGGATGGGATGAACGACAGGAAACAGGGGTGCTAGTGGCATTGATTAACCTTGATAAATGCGATCGGGTAGAAATGAAGCTGCGTTACAATAGAATAAAGTTAACTCAATCGAGGTAAATATGACAACTGCCGTTGATATTGGAACGCTAATTGTCCGCACGCCGGGAACTTGCGGTGGCCTCCCTCGCATCGCAGGTACAAGAATGTCCGTTCGGAGCATAGCAATTGACTACAAAGCAGGAATGACTCCTGAAAAAATTGCTGAAGAATTTCCGCATTTGACGTTAGCACAAATTTATGCAGGCTTGGCTTATTATCACGCTAATAAAGATGAAGTTGAGGCGGAGATAGCAGCGTACTACGAAGATTGCAAGTATTGGGAAGCTGAATACATGGCAGGTAAGTTATAGTGAGTCAAATTCGTCTCTATATTGATGAAGATTCTGGTAACCTTTCGTTGGTAGAATCTTTGCGTAATTCTGCTGTAGAGGTGATGACTACCTCAGACGCGAACAAACTTAGCTCTTCAGATGAGGAGCAGCTAATCTGGGCAACTGAGCAAGGGCGCGTCATTTACAGTTCTAACATGGGAGATTTCTGCCGTTTGCACAGAACTTTTGCTGAACAAAAAAGAACTCATTCAGGAATTATTGTTGTACCTAAACAAAGTTACTCAGTAGGCGCTCAGTGGCGGGGAATATTGAATTTTATGGCGGCTAAGTCAGCAGAGGAAATGATAAATCAACTCGAATATTTGGGGGCTTATATTAGAGCTAAATAACTATCTGTAATAGATGAGCATCGCCCTTACAAAATTCCTTAACTCTTTGGATAGAGCCTCAAACTATATCCGATCGCATCGACCTCTATCTCGCGGTCGATGCGATCGCCCTGCGGTGTCCTCCTATACTGAAAACCAGCATAACTAATCGAGAAACGATCGAGGAGGAAAAATGACCGAGGAATATTTAGCCGAACGAACAGTTTCAGCCGTATTTAAGGAAGAAGAACAATTAGACGGCGTAATTCGGCGCTTGCTCGATCGCGGAGTTTCCCGCGACCACATCTCAGTAATGGGAAAAAACTTTCAATCTAAAACTAAAATTGCCGGCTTTATTACTAAAAAAGATGTGATATTAGGCGGTCTGCGAAGCGGGGCGATTTTTGGTTCCTTATTCGGTTCTTTTTTGGGCTTGCTAACAGGCGTCGGCGTGCTATTTATTCCCTTTGTCGGTGCAGTAGTCTCGGCGGGCCCGCTGGGTGCGGTACTGTTGGGTGCAGCTAGCGGCGCGATCGCAGGTTCGGCCGGCGCGGGTCTAGTTTCCGCTTTGGTCGCTTTGGGAATGCCGGAAGAGAAAGCAACTATCTATCAAACCCGCGTTGAAGCAGGCGAATTTCTCGTGATGGCAGAAGTTCCCGCCGATAAATCGGGCGAATTTCAACTATTGCTAGAAAGTGCAGGCGGCGAAGAAGTTTCAGTTAGCGAGATGACCTTGCCGCGCGCCGTCAAAGGTCGCTGCAATAGTCCGGCAGATTTGTCTCCCGAAGTGCGATCGCACCTGTCGGAAGCTGCTCAAAAAACCTTTATGGAATCCTACAACGCCGCATTTGACGAAAGCAACGACTCGATACAAGCGGAACACACCGCTTGGAACGCCATTCACCAGCAGTACGAAGAAGATGAAAACGGCGTTTGGACTAAGCCTTTAGCAAAAGTCTAGTCTTCCAATCGCAGCAAACTAATAAAAAATACAATCAAGCCTCTAGAAATGCGGTTCTGGAGGCTTTGACGATTTTAGATTTTAGATTTTAGATTTTAGATTTGAAGATTGTGCAAAACTTAATTCGTAAAGACTTGGGAATTACCGAAAGTCTCATTACTGTTTGAAAGTGGTATTGCATTAGGTTGCGTTGTCAAGTACAATCTATAGGCTTACAATATAAAGTTGAGTTAAGCAAATGCAAAAATACGTTTGTACAGTTTGCAATTACGTCTACGATCCAGAAGTAGGCGACCCCGACGGGGGAATACCGGCGGGTACTCCTTTTGAAGATATCCCCGACGATTGGGTTTGTCCCACTTGCGGGGCGGTAAAATCCGATTTTGAACCAGAATAAGCGAGAAAAAATTTGTCCGATCGAATCCTCAAAATTACAGTCATTGGCGGCGGTGCTGCGGGTTTTTTTAGTGCAATTACCTGTGCCAAGACCTACCCGCAAGCCCGCGTCACTTTACTAGAAGCTGGCCGGCAACTCCTGGCAAAAGTTCGCATCTCTGGCGGCGGGCGCTGCAATGTCACTCACGCTTGTTTTGACCCCGGTGTTTTAGTGCAGAATTACCCCAGAGGAGGGAAAGCTCTGCGCGGTGCTTTTACTCGATTTCAGCCCCGCGATACTGTTGAATGGTTTGCAGGTCACGGTGTGAAGTTGAAAACAGAAGAAGACGGGCGAATGTTTCCGATTACAGACGATTCGGGGACAATTGTTAACTGTTTGATCCGGGCTGCTGAGGATGCAGGCGTAAAAATTCGCACCGGCGATGCAGTAGTTTCAGTAAAGAAATTAACGGGGAACACCGCAGAGGACGAACAGGGGGACACCGCCCCTAGGTTTGAAATTGAGTTGAAATCGGGGGAGAGATTTAAGTGCGATCGCATTCTTCTCGCTACAGGTAGCAATCCCTCGGGTTTTAAGTGGGCAAAAGAGTTAGGTAATACTGTAGAACTGCCCGTTCCTTCTCTATTTACTTTTAATATTTCCGACAGCAGAATCAAAGATTTAGCCGGAATTTCTGTTCCTAATGCTAAGGTAAAATTGCCGGGAGCTAAATTAGAACAAAGTGGGCCTTTGCTAATTACTCACTGGGGTTTAAGCGGGCCTGCTGTACTCAAACTTTCGGCTTGGGGTGCGAGATTTTTGCACGATCGCCATTATAAGACGAATGTCCTGATTAATTGGCTTCCCCAGTACAATGCGGAGGTTTTGCGGCAGCAACTAATAGCGGTTAAATCGCAGTTGTCGCACCGATTAATCGTCTCTAGCTGTCCGTTTCCGATGCCGCGCCGCCTCTGGGAACGTTTGACAAGTTCGATCGGCATTGACGACCAAAAACGCTGGGCCGACTTATCTAACAAAACCCTCGATCGCCTCCTGCAAGAGCTCGTTCAAGGCGAATATCAGATTGCAGGAAAAGGCGCATTTAAGGAAGAATTCGTCACCTGCGGCGGTGTCAACCTCAAAGAAGTCGATTTCAAGACAATGGAAAGCCGCCGCTGTCCGGGACTTTTCTTTGCTGGCGAAATCTTGGATATCGACGGCGTGACGGGCGGTTTCAACTTCCAAAGTGCCTGGACTACAGCCTGGTTGGCCGGGCTGGCGATCGGCAAATGATACTATTTTAGATTTTAGATTGGTCAATCAAGGTTTAGGAGTTGCGATCGCGCGATCGGCTTGCCTGTATTAAATTTTGTGTTATTTTTGAATTAAGGCGCACAAATGTGTTTCCACTTCGGCTTGCAGACAAAATTCGCAGTTTTGCGGAGTTAACATCGGGTGAGATACATGAAAAACTTGAATCTAAAAACCCTAAAGTTCGATCGCAACCTTGAGGGCCATCTTGACTCACCTTTCATCGAAAAAAATGGCTTGCTGGAATTCAACCCCAAATTTATCACTCCCGAATTTTTAACAGCCTGGACGTTTGAAACGCACCTGTACGGCGAACAAGTTGCGATCGACCACTTTGTCATCACATTTCCCAGCCGCAGCGCACTCGAAAAATACGCCCAATCTTTTCACCCCTTCGGTGCCAAAACAGTTGAAGGCCCCGACTTGTTCCCGATCAACTTTTGTTCGGGAAACATTAACGTTCCCTCCGATTTGTGGCTGCATTTAATGACCTTATTAATGCCAGCGGGCGGCTTAGTAGTATTAGATGCGCCCCACGCAGCCGGCGACCAAAAAAACCGCTTCCAGCAAGAAAGAGGATTAGCAGCAGTTCACCACGTTGCGATTCGAGTCGAAAACGTGCAGAATGCTGCTACAATATGGCAAAATAAAAACTTCAAACCCCTGTCCGATCGACCCTTAGATTACGGCTCATTAACCCAGTGGTTTCTGCAAAACCCCGCCGGACAAATCATCGAATTAATCGAGCGCCGCCCCGGAAACAACGCCACTTTCGACTGCAAAAACATAGCAGGTTTGCGCCTCAGCGAAAAAGTCAGTAGTCAGCAGTCATTAGTTAACAGTTAACAGTCAACAGTCAACAATGCCCCATGCCCCATGCCCCATGCCCAATTCCCAATTCCAAATCTATGGTCGCATTAAAAATCCCAAAAGTCACCATTCAACCCCCAACATTCAACTCAGTTGAAGAAGAACGCCGCCACCGCAAACAACGTTTAGCCGCGGCATTCCGATTATTTGCCCGCTTCGGATTCAGCGAAGGAATTGCCGGACACATCACAGTCCGCGACCCCGAACACCTAGACCATTTCTGGGTCAATTCTTTTGGGATGCACTTTAGTTTAATTCGAGTCAGCGACCTAATTTTAGTCAACCACAAAGGCGAAGTTGTTGAAGGAAATAAACCCGTCAACGAAGCAGCATTTGCCATTCATTCCCAAGTGCACAGCGCCCGCCCCGAGGTAATCGCAGCAGCGCACGCTCATTCTCCCTACGGCAAAAGTTGGTCAACACTCGGCCGCCTGCTTGACCCGCTGACGCAAGATGCTTGTTCTTTTTATGAAGACCAAGCTTTATTTGACGATTACACCGGAGTTGTTTTGGAAATCGAAGAAGCTAAACGCATCGCCAAAACTTTAGGTGAGAAAAAAGCTATTATTTTACAAAATCACGGACTTTTAACAGTAGGTCAAACAGTAGATGAAGCAGCTTGGTGGTTTATTTCAATGGAACGTTCTTGTCAAGCGCAGTTAATGGCCGAAGCAGCAGGAAAACCAATTCTCATCAAGCCAGAATGTGCGCGTTTAACACAGCAGCAAGTAGGGTCTCACCGCATGGGATGGTTTAGCTTTCAACCGCTTTACGACATGATAATACGCCGGGAACCTGACTTATTAGATTAGCACATTATCTGTAGGGACACGGCAGTGCCGTGTCCTTACTGCTGCAGCGCTGACACCGATTCCAACCAAGCTATCAAATCCTCTTGACTGGTAAAATCTAGCAAGATTTCTCCTAAATCATTTAATTGTTCTGGAGATAACTGCTGGATGCGAGTTTGAATTTCAGGCGGGATTTCGCCAGTGCGCCGCGCGATTTGACGCAATATTAAAGCTGTTTGCCCCTCAATTAGACCTTCTTGGCGACCTTCTTGGCGACCTTCTTGCATCCCCTTAATAACAGCACCGCGTTGGTCTTCAAAGAACATTTCCCGCTTTTCTAATGATGCTAACTCCTCCAGGTTTAAGGTAGACCTGTTAGCGATGTTAAAAGCTGTTTGAATTTCTGGTACTGATGCCAATATATCCGGTATTTCGTCTAGGTTAGGAGCATTTTTTATAAAATAAACCCAGCTTTGAATCAGACTTTGAACTTCTTCTAATTTTTGGTTAAACTTGGGAAGTTCAAGAAACACTAATTCGATTTCTCTATAATACTCAAAATTTTCTTCCACTTCTTTGAAGACAAAGTGTGACAGAAATTTCTCGGTGTTCTCAAACAGGATAAAATCTGTAATCGTGAGAGCGATGAGAGGATTTAATTTTGAGTAGCCTTCTCTCGGTTTGAGTTGAGTTGCGTAAGTTTTGGCTGCATTGTATATGATGCGCTTAGTAAAAGCTTCTACATTGATGACCTGCATTTCGATAATTACAGTTTTGTTGCCTGTAATTTTCGCTTTGACATCTAGGTAAGTGTCTTTTAACCCAGTAATGCTCGGTGCGGTGTATGGATCGATGATTTCTAAGTCTTTAATTGTTGGCTCTCCGTTGTAGAGCATAGCATTGAGAAAGCTCATTAAAACTTCTTTGCTCTGGGGCGAGGCAAAGATTTTTTTGAAGCCAAAATCGGTCTTAGGGTTGATGAACTCCATAAAGGGTAATTAGTAAAGGTGTTTAATGATGGTAATTATATCACAAAAGTCCTTCCATTTCTAAGTCTTCAATTATGTGCAAACCTCGGGGATCTCCGACTCGCAAAAGTGAAGATTTAGCATCTTCCCGCACCCCCATATCTTCATCTTCTTCTAAAGCTTCAATCAGACCATCGATCGCCCCAGCGTACACTACATTATTCGGCAATTCGCGGGCCAGTTGCCCGATCGCCCAAGCGCAGTTGCTCCGCACAGCAGGTACAGCATCTCCCCGCAGCGCTTCAATCAACGGCGGAATCGCAGCAATTACGACATAGTAACCAACTTTTGCCATTTGACCCAGAGAACTCGCCGCCCACAAACGCACCGCCGAAATATCAGTTTTTAGAGCATCAATTAAAGATGGCAAAGCGCGGTGATCTCTGCAATTTCCCAGGGCCCAAACTACCCCTTTGCGAACGTAACCGTTCCAATCGCGGTTGAGCTGAAGAATCAGCGGTTGCACAGCATCGGGACTCGGATTTCGTCCCAAAGCATAGGCCGCGCTCACCCGCACCAAGGGGCAACCGTCTCTCAACAAATTAATTAAATGCGAAATTGCTCGATCGTCTTGCAGTTCGCAAAAAGCCCGCGCCGCAATCATCCGGTGCCCAGGTTCCGGGGATTCCAGCAAAGGCAGCATTTCCTCTGGATCTGGCAGCGGGGGTTCGGATTCGTCAAATTGATCCAAAGGGCTTTCCAGTTCCGTGTCAGTATCAAGGGCGTTGGGGTAGTCGTTATTGTTCATAAAAAAACTTTACCGCACTGAGGATGCTCCTAAGCAACAAGCGTCAGTTGGCAGTCAATAATTGTAGGGTGCGCGCGCAGTACCTTACTACTGAGATATTGCACCATTGTCAGCAAGATGCCTGTGAAGCGAGAAAATTTATCTTTTGTGGAACAGGCATCTTGCCTGTTCATAAAAGGCTAATTGAGAATGGTGCAACATATGAGTTACTACAAAGGAATATCTCTGCTGTTACTTAAGTTTGTAGTTGAGGACTTCAGTCTTCATAATTTGGATGAATAATGACTAAAGTCCTGATTCCAAACCAGTAGAATTTATTTTTCAAAGGGATTTGATCATCCAGACAGAATGGCTCTGATAGCCTAATTTTTGATAGAGATTCATCGCCGGCTGATTGTTCAGAAAAACTTGCAAACCAATTTGCCCATCGCCCCTTTCCCGCGCCCAATTTTCAGCATGAATAACTAAAGCTGCACCGATCCCCAGACGGCGGTGTTCCGGTGCTACGTAGAGCAGAAAAATGTGAGCGTGGCGCGCTCCGGTAGCTTGGTCGATCGCATTTCCCAACCACAAACATCCCACAACCGATTTGAGATTTTGGACTTGAGATTGGGGATTGAGATACCCCGAGGGAAGCACGGGCAAAATTTCTGCCTCTTCCTGGCTGTTTTTCTGGCACTCTACCCACCAAACCGGCGTCTGGTTAGAAAAATACTGCTCGACAGTTTGAGCTAAATGTTCCAATTCCCGATCGGGATAAAGCTCTCGGTAAGTCCGGTGCAGGAACTTTAGCAGTTTTGCCCGATCGAGTCCCGATCCCGATCGCAGCCAGTAGCCCGGTATCAGTTGAGCAGACATCAGCTCAGCGGACACGGATATCGGCATAATTTAGCCCCAAGAAAATTGGATTGACTGCTGCCGCTTGCTTTTGGGGGATCGCTTCCTCAATCGGCGCCGGGGCAGCCATGTCAGCCGGCAAAAAGATGCGAGCGCTGACTGCTACCAGAGCCGCGAAAAATACTAATATCGCTATAAATGGAGCAATGTATTGACGAATGATAGCCATAACCGCAAAAACTTGATTCTTGAGTTGATATTATCAAGTCTACCATAAAAATCTTGTCAGCTATAATGGCTGCCATTGGACACTTAGCTCAAGCTTGAGCGATCGCAAATACCAACAAACACAAAATATAATATTATGAGTGCCTCGCCTGCTGTTTATGAAGCTCTGGCTAAATCAATTGTTTTTTTAAATCAAAAGCCCAACGCGCAAAATGAAGTTTCGCGTTTCCTGAATACTAACGGCTACTATATCGATCGCATATTCGACGATCTAGAAACCGGCTTTTATGCGATCGGCTTCGCTTCATCCGATCCCCAAAAACCGCCCGTCCTCGTATTTCGAGGTACAGATTTCATCGACGGCGAAGCTCTGTTTTCAGACTCCAGGGATATAGGCTTACCCGAATTTGAAAACAACAAAGATAATATCAAAAACTGGCTCACAGAAATCGGTCAAAATACTGGTAAAAACCCCAGCAAGTTATTGCCCGATGTCATCGGGCACAGTTGGGGCGGAGCAGTCGCTCAAATTGTAGCGAGCGAATACACATCTATTACCGGCGATATCTTTACTTTCAACTCTCCGGGAGTGTCAGCGAGTACATTCAACAATTTTCGGAGAAATCTCAGCAGGGTCGGCAACAAAAATGTCAATCACTACATTGTCAGCGGAGATTTCGTCAGCTTGTTTGGCGAAGCATTTCTGCCGGGAAAAGTATTTATTCAAAGTTTTACAGACCCGAGTATTAATCCCTTAACTGTTTTAGCAAAACATCGAACCGAAAATTTGTTAACTGCTCCGCCAGCGGGTTTTTTCCAGAGGCAAATTTCTGTAGAACAATTAAACAGTCCCGAGTTTGCTTATAACAACGACTCAGATTTTAACGAGTATATCGCTGCGATGAATTTTGCCTTGCCCAATGTGTCAATCGCAATCAGAACCAGAGCGGGTGCAGAGAGTTTGAGAACAGCACCAGAATTTTCTTTTGTGCAGTTAATCAGACAAATGCAATACGGTTTAGCTCCCTTGCAACCGAATTATTTATCAGGGGACGATCGCAACAATACTGCTACTGGCGGCGCTGGAGAGGATACAATTATCGGCAACCGCGGTAACGATACTCTCAGAGGCAATCGAGGTAATGACAGCATCACCGGTGGTGATGGCGACGACTTCTTGTACGGTGGCAGAGATAACGATTATTTGGACGGTGGCGACGGAAACGATTTGATTTCCGGCGAGTTTGGCAACGATGTTTTAATTGGCGGCGCGGGGCGCGATCGCTTTGTATTGGAATCCGGCGGCGGAGCAGATGTGATTGTAGATTTTCAAGATAGTGAAGATTTAATTGCACTGTCGCGGGGTCTAACTTTTCCTCAAATTAGAGTAAGTCAAGGTGTTGACGGAGCTTTAATTACTATCCCAATTACTGGGGAAATTCTTGCTACTCTCAGAGGCGTAGTGGCCAGCGATATTACGCGGGCGGATTTTGTATAGATTTAGTGCGATAAAAGTTGGTAGTTTGGGTGGCGCGAAAGCGTGACTGGTTTTGTAGCGAGGTTGTTTTTCCTCACAAAAAATCTCTGCTAAACCTGCCCCTACAAAGCAATGCAATATGACAAATTAATATTGTTAATAAACGCCGTATACTGTAAACTTAGTGAAGTAGCTTAAAAACTAATTCCCAATCAAACGACAGGAAATAAAAAAATATGCCCTCTTCCCCCGCAGCTTACGAAACTATAGCCAAGCAACTTGTTTACATAGATAACAACCCCCAGTTTCAAACCTTAGTTCAAACTGGTTTGATCGCTGCTGGCTACCAAATCGATCGCACGTTTGACGATCCGGGGACTGGATTTCACGCGATCGGCTTAATTTCCACCACCCCAGACAAACCGCCGGTTTTGGTATTTCGCGGCACCGACTCGCTCGTAGACGATGTTGCAAACGCAGACCCGCGCGGCACCGGTTTCAACCAATTTGAAGCCAACAAACAGGCATTAGGAAATTGGCTGACACAAATCGGTCAAGATACAGCCAAAAACCCCAGCCGCTTGCCACCAGACCTTCTCGGACACAGCTTGGGCGGTGCTTTAACGCAGCTAGCCGCCACCGAATTTACATCTGCGATCGGAGATGTTGTCACCTTCAATTCTCCCGGAGTCGATCAGAGCACAGTCAATACATTTAAGCAGAAAGCAGGCGCCAGCAAAAATGTAACTCACTACATAGTTAGCGGCGATTTTGTGAGTTTGGGAGGAGAAGCTTTCCTACCGGGAAAAGTAGTTCTTCAAACATTTACTAACCCGATTATTAACCCGCTACTTGTCTTGGAAAAGCACACCCAAAGCGGTTTGTTAACTTCTCCTCCTCCCGGCTTTACTCAGACAGAAATCTCTGTAGATCAGTTGAACCGCCCTAATTTCACTTTCACAGATTCAGATTATTTAGAACTGTTAGCTGGCTTAGACTTTGCACTGCCCGCCTTGGCAACATCGCTGGAATCGCGCAGCAGTTTAGAACAATTAAGAACCGCTCCGGGAAGCTCCTTTTTAGCAAACGTTGTGGCAATGCAAACTGCTCTCGATCCATCCCAAATTAATAATTTAGTAGGTGACGATGCCAACAATACAGCCTCTGGTTTTGCAGGGGACGATATTATCGTTGGCAATGGGGGCAACGACACTCTCAGCGGCAATCGAGGTAACGATATTATCAGCGGTGGCGCCGGCAACGACCAGCTATTCGGCGGCAAAGGAGATGATAATTTGAACGGGGGAGATGGAGACGATACCCTAGTTGGCGCAGCAGGTGCAGACTTCTTAATTGGCGGTGCTGGACGCGACTTATTTGTGTTGGGAATTGGGGCTGGTACAGACACAATTATTGACTTTCAACAGGGTGAAGATTTAATCGGTTTGACCAAAGGTTTGAGCTTTAACCAACTGAGATTTACTGAAACCTCGGTTTCAACTGGGATCGAGGTTATCAGCACAGGTGAAGTTCTTGCCAGTTTCTTCGGCACACTAAATAGTCCGCTTACAGCTAGCGATTTCAGTTTGATTTAGTTAGCAATACAGATATTGGGTAGGGACACAACATTGTTGTGTCCTTTATTTTGTGGGCGCCAAGTAGGAACGTCAACAGATACAATTTAATTAATCGAAATCGTCCAGTCCCGGTCTCGGCATAGATGCTAATTTTTGCTCATCTTCTAGCGGCAAAAAGAAAATTGTCAGCATACCCGGAATCACAGCGAGTGCACTCATCAAGAAATAATTCTGATAGCCGAGATTCGCCTGCAAGTAGCCACTAAAAACCCCCGGAATCAGCACTCCTGCGGCCATGAACGCTGTTGTAATCGCATAGTGGGATGCTTCGTATTCCGGGCGGACAGTCCGCATTAAGAACACTGTATAGGCTGCTACGCCAAGTCCATAGGTAAATTGCTCGATCGAGTTTACGGCATAAGCCCATTCAATCCCCGGTTGATTGATTGCCAACAGCCAATACAGCACGTTAGTCGAATTTTGGAGAATAGCCGTCGGCCACATCCATTTTTTCAATCCTTGTTTAGCAATCAAATAGCCGCCCAGCAACCCTCCAATTAACAGAAAAATCACCCCGATCGTACCCGATAACAGACCCATGTCCGATGTAGAAACTGCTAATCCTCCTTTCTCCACTTTATCCATTAAAAATGGCGGAGCCATTTTAAACGTCAAGGCATCGCCCAACCGGAAAATCAAGACATAAGTGACAATCCAACCAATTTTATGTTGCTGGAAATAAGTTTTGAATGCTTCGATAAAGCTGGTTGTTTGTTGGGGGGTGTCGGATTCCAGATCGTAATTTCGAGGATAGGGAAGATACCACCGCTGAAAGAGATATATCAGCACAAACATAATCGCACAAATGCCAAAGGCGGTCGCCCATCCGTAGTTAAGCGCAGACACGCTAAAAGAGGAACCGAAAAGTGACAGCGGAATGTCTTGATATATTTTGGTGTCGCCTGTATTTCCGGTGATTAAATGCTGTTCGGCCAGTTTCCCGGCTAAGAAAACCAATACACCGCTACCGGCAATGACAGCACCTCTATAAGCCGTGTTGCGAACGCCGACAAACAAGGCTTGCTGGTCTTTATTGAGAGTGTTTAAATAAAATCCGTCAATGGCGATGTCGTGAGTAGCTGACACAAAGGCGATCGCTGTAAAGATAACAAGCGATATAATAATCGGTGCCGGCGTCAATACACCAAAAGCTAGGAAAGCAAACAGAAAAGCACAAATGATTTCGGTTGTTAAAATCCACTTGCGTTTAGTTGAATACAAATCAACTACCGGGCCCCACAAACCTTTTAAAACCCAGGGAAAAGACAAAAGACTTGTCAATCCGATCAATTCGTTGCTGGTTCCCAAACCTTTCAAAAAAATCACCGACATTAAATTAACGACGGTGTAAGGGAGACCTTGAGCGAAGTATAATACTGATACCCACAATCCAGCGTTATGCTTTTTTTCCATTGCAGAGATATTTTACCTAGTTACTTATTTGATTTACTGAGTGCGATCGACAATTCCGGTCAATTAAACCGCTTGCATCACAGTATATGTCATTCCGATGCCAGCGGCAGCGATATAAACAGTGTATTTTAGCATCCTTCGGACTCACAAATATTTGCATTTTTGGAATAAGCCTGCAAAAGATTTTCTCCGTTAAAATGAACCAGGTGAGTAGCGTCTTCTGCTACCCAGACATCAGTTTCCCAGGAAATATCAGATAAATATTCCGCCATTGCCTTGCGGCTGAGGAAAGCTGTCACCATCACCAGAGATACTGTCGAACTTCTAAAAAGATTCTCGAGCTCAGTTTTGCGTTTTGGATTAATCGGGCCGTGAGAAGTAACCGCTTCAATCAACACCAACCAGTTTTTTTCAGTGAAGTGAACAATTACATCTGGCATCTTACCGTGAGCATCGACTGTAACGCCTAATGCAGTTAGCGATGCTTCATTGAAATAAGCAAATTTCTCATCCGTATCTCCGACATAAAGCAGCCAGCCAGCAGGAGTAAAGCGAGAAGCAAACTCACTGACAATTTTTGCGATTAAGATGTTATGATCTCCGGGCGAAAGAGTTTTGACATCACCTTCGATTGTAATTGGAATCTGCGCCATTTCTCGCTCTTGTGCATATCGTTGCTTCAGCGTTTAGACGGAGGCGAGGTAAGCGCGAAGATTCTTGTCCCAGTCAGAAGTGTCATAAGTTCGCAGCAATTCCCAAGCACTTTCTTCTATCTGATATGCAGTTTTTGGACTATTCACCGGACGTTCGGGACTGTCAGGATTAACAACAATTAAACTTGCCTCTAGAAACTGATGCACCGTTTGCTTGCGCACAGATTCCCGCGTATTTGGCTCATAATTTTTACCGTATTGCTGAGCCATAAATTTCATAATTGGTGTGATGTCCAGAAGTGGAGATTTTGCCGATGCCCAAGCATCCTTTGGCTTGAGGTCAAGCAAAGCCAGAAGGGTTAAGGCGGAACGTTCGTTAAGCTGACCTTTTGGAAAACCCAGCGCTGCAAGTATTTCTAGAGATTCATCAATACGGTTCTTGATTGTCATCGGGCTATTTTCTAACTGATTTGTCGCGTTAAGCAGTTGTCTTTCGACAAGTCGATCGAGCTCCCGCTGTGTAGGAAATATTTCTCCAATTTGAGCGCCAAGTAAAAGTAATTGCTCTAAATTAGGATACTTCAAACTGCGTAAATCCGTAGCATTAACTTGAGTGTGTCCGTTGAACAGTCGGAAAAACGCATCTACCAAACTCGAATTTAGATAAACGGCCAATCCCCGCGCCAGGGTGAGGTCTAATCCGCGTCCCTGTTGGTGAAAGTAATTCAAATGGTTCTCAAAACCAACGCGAGAACTATTAATTTTATTGGCATCCCAGACAACTGCAACAATTCGCTTTTTCTCTTCCTTTGAGGAGAAGCGCTTGCTCAAAACATAATGTTCGTTAGGTACGAGGAGTGCAGCAGTTTTTTCCGTGACAGCTAAAGCTTGATGCTTTCTGGTTGCTGTGGGATATTCAACACCGCCAGCCCAGAAGTGTGCGGGATAAATCAGCGGAACTGTACCGCTTTCAGGTTTTAGCCGCAAGTCAGAGCGAACGCGAAAATCTACAACTTTTCCGGTAGAAACTGTTAAGCCTAATTCCTCTAGGGTGCAAGTAAATTGAGCCATTTGCTCGACTACTTTCTGGCTGACAGCATCCGGTAAAATCCGAATAAATTGCTCGGAATCTTTGGGATTAATTAGGGCGGTATAGGGCAGTTGGTGAGATAAAACCAGGTCGTCGCCCGCGCTGCTGCTTGAGGTAATTAGTACAGTATCTGGCTGTTCTATTTGTTTGGTGGCGCGCACAATAATAGTTTCTTGCAGCACCGCATCATCGCGAAATGGCAACTGTCGGGATTCAAAGATGTGTACTTGGCGTAAAGCCATCATTTGAAGGAAGACTTTGCGGAAATCTCGAAAGTATAAACCGTTGCAAAAGCTGCGGGGAGTAATCGATACTAATTCACCGTTTGGTTTGAGCAGGTGAGCGGCAGCAACTGTGAAGCCAGTGTAGAGATTGCTGGTTTCTAGCCCTATAGAACGCAGCAAGGTTCGGGCTTGGGATTTAGCGTCTATCTTGGCATAGGGAGGATTGATAATTGCATGGGTAAATTCCCGTTTTACTGGTTGTGTAAATAGATTGGGCTGCAACATATCGGCGCTGTCTTGAATAAAATCTATTTCGCGAATTTCAAAGGTAAAATATATCCCAAAACGCTGACATTCTATACTGCATAATTCTAAAGTTTGCTTGAGGTATTCTATCAAAATAAGGTCAATTTCATAAGCTGTAACGTGCAGGCTACGCGGTCTGTTTGGGCGCTGACAAAGATCGCAAACAACTGCTGCTAACAGCGAACCAATTCCTGCACCGGCATCTAAAAGCGATATATCGGGACAGTTAAATTCAAACATTCGGGCCATCAAACTTGCGACTGAAGAAGGTGTTAAAAATTGTCCTTTTTCTCCTCTCTGGCTTTGCTGCAACTTTCGGGTTGCTTCTTGGCGCCAGCAATCTACTCGATCGAGTAAATTGCTTGCAGTTGAGTAGCTGTTACCCGGAAGGGCTAGGGTTTGAATGTGCGGTACTATCATTGTTCAAAAAGTGCGATCGCCAGTTCAGTGTATTTTCGCCCAAAATTGCACCGATGTGCGAAAATGTCAAGCGGACGCGAAAATCTACAACTTTCCCGGTGGAAACTATCAGGAGGTAGCTGACGATGACAAACACTCAAACCAAGCGTTTTCCGCGCAGCCTTGACTTATTTTGCGGCATGGGAGGGTTAACTCTGGGTTTTAAACGTGCTGGCATCCAAGCGATCGGCGGCATAGATTACTGTGAAAACGCCAAACAAACTTTTGAACGCAACCTATCTCCACTTCCGTGTCTGGTATCTGACTTAACCCAGACAACCGTTTCCGAAATAGAGGAATTTTTTAAAATTTCGGCAGCAGAAATCGACATTATTACGGGGGGAGCACCGTGCCAAGGATTCAGCACTGTTGGCAAGCGAGAAATAACAGATCCTCGAAATTCTTTATGGCGCAATTTTCGCGACTTGGTGGCTGAAATTCGTCCTGCTTATGTCATTATCGAGAATGTTGAAGGAATGCTGGTAATGCAGGGAGGCAAAGTGCGCGATTCAGTCATCGCTAGCTTTGCTGATATCGGCTATCACATGAAATGTCGCCTTTTAAAGGCGGCTGACTACGGCGTACCCCAACTGCGAAAACGTGCTTTTTTTATAGGTTGGCTTGATGGATTGCTGCCGCCTGAGTTTCCAGTGCCAATTTCTCACTATTATGTGACTGTAGCTGATGCAATTTCAGATCTACCCCCATTAAATGCTGGAGAAATATGTAAATCTTACAAGAGTATGCCACAAACTGACTATCAAATAGCTAGGCGCAAGACCGCCAACATACTGCTACATCACGAGGCGGCCAATCATTCACAAAAGTTAATTGAAATTCTGAAGTATATCCCAGATGGTGGAAACCGAAAGTCTATTCCCGATCGCCTTCAACCAGCCAGCGGTTTTCACAATAGCTATGCTCGACTAGCTAGTGATAAACCAGCTATTGCTGTAACATCTAACATGAGAAAACCTTCGTCTGCACGAGCTACTCATCCTAGTCAGCATCGAGGATTGACTGTCCGCGAAGGATTGAGGCTGCAATCTTTTGATGATGATTTTGAGGTTATTGGTTCGAGAACATCACAGTACCTTCAAGTCGGAAATGCCGTACCGCCACTACTAGGATTGGCGGTAGGCAAGGAAGTTGTCAAGGCTTATCAAAGCCATTCAGAAGATGAAATTGTTAGAGCCCGATCGCAAAAAATAAAGCCACTCAATTCAGAGTTAATTTTTCCGATTCAGCTTGCTCTTGAAATCACAGTTTAACTTTGATAATAAGTAAGAGAGTTGTGTTGGGGATCTCGATCGCCAATAAATGCCAGCAGCCTGCCAACAGCACTAGGATTCTGTTCAACATGAGCAAGATAGTGAAGCATTTCATGCACGGCTGCATCCTGCTTTTGCCAATCCCAGATCCTCACGGATCTAATTAGCTCGTCTTGTGCGAACGGAATGATGCCGTCGTCGCTAAGTAGAGAACGCGCTTCGCTGTTTATGGAAAGTACAAAAGCCACGCCAAGAATTTGATTGCCTGTTACTTGTTTCTGGAAACTTCCCAATTGTTGCTTGAGGTTTTTAAGCGAAATGTGGCAGTCTTTTACTTCTATTGATATTTCTAGATCCAGACCGTAATAACAGTCAATATCTCCAAAACGGCGCTGTCTGGACGACCCTGTTCGTACCTTATCAACGACAAAGCTGAGATGAGGCCGATCGGCTTTGAAATAACCGCAAGCAATGGCTTGAAAAACTAAACCCCCATTCTCATCTGGATCGCTGCGCGGGTAATTGTTTATTATCTCTGGAAATAAACGAACTCGTAACGATTCTCTAGTAACAAATATGTTCTTTTGCAATCGTTCAAGACCAAAATCAATAAGTTTTTGGCATAATTGAAAGCGTCCAGACTCGGACAGACGAAAACAGAGAATCAGCAGGTCTTGAAACTTTTGCCATTGACCTGTATTGTAAACATAAGCACTAGGATATTTAGAACGATTTAGACTGTGAAAAAATTGAACAATTGACTCTTCTATACGTCGGATACCTACTTGAGTAGATTGAGCAAATTTTAAAGTTAGTGTATTTGCCTGTTGTTCTCCCCGTTCAGTGACAACTTGGTAACGTTTAAATAATTCTTCAATTGTAAGCTGCTCTCTTAATTCTTTGGCAGAGTCATCAACATTAGATAGACGCTGTGCGACGATCGCAAAATCAAGGGCAAGACCGAGGATATACTTCATCCGGGTAAATCGGCTACCTACGTATTCCAATACCTGTTGGATTATTATCTGTTCGCTATTTGCTACTTCGTCAGGCTCAAAGCCAGTCCCAAAGTGTGGCGAAAGAAGTTCTTGAATTGCTTCTATCTCACTATCAGTGCGTTCGTACATTGAAAAAATAGAGCGATCGTATACAAAATACCAGAGTTCAGTATAAGCCATCGCTATTCCAGAACACAGCTTGGCCCCATAAGTTGCTTTAACGCAAAGATGTGCGAAAATGTCAAGCGGACGCTCAAACCAAAAGTCCGTAAAGGACTGTTAAACGCTCTCTCACACATTTCTGATGCGAAATACCAAAACATTCTTTTTGTCAAGCTTGTTCCTGATTGGCTTAACAATTAGTTTTCTGCTGACTCCTGGTTGGTTCTCAAACTTCCCATCCCGGGCGATCGCACTTATGCCTCCGCAAACCCAAACCGCCGAATTTCGCGCCTTCTGGGTGGACGCCTTCAACCCCGGCTTCAAAACCCCTCAAGAAGTCACAAAATTGATCGCAGACGCGCAGCGGGCAAATGCCAACGCGATCGTCGCCCAAGTCCGCCGCCGCGGCGATGCCTTTTACACGAGTGCGATCGAACCCCGCACCCTCGATCCCAACGTTCCCGCCGGTTTCGATCCCCTCCAAGATTTGATTGACAAAGCCCACGCCGCAGGCATTGAAGTGCACGCTTGGATGGTTACAATGCCAGTGGTTTCGGGCAACAAACTTCCCGCCAATCACGTTTGGCAACAACACGGGCCTTCGGCCCCCGGCCGCGATAATTGGGCGATGCTGACTTACAGCGGGGAAGCCCCAGGTTATCTCGATCCCGGCCATCCAGACGCCTTAGATTATACCGTTTCGGTGTTTTTGGATTTGCTGAAGCGCTACGATGTGGACGGCGTACAGCTCGATTACGTGCGCTACGGCGGGCCGAATTGGGGCTACAATCCAACTGCGATCGCCCGTTTCAATCAGCAAACAGGCCGCACGGGTACACCCGCACCCAGCGATCCCGCGTGGATGCAGTGGCGGCGCGATCAGGTGACAAATTTAGTGCGGAAGCTTTATGTAGAAGCCCTGGCGATTAAACCGCAAGTCAAAGTGACGGCGGCAACAATTGCCTGGGGCGACGGCCCGAAAAACGATGAGGCTTGGACTCAAACGCAGCCCTACAGAGAAGTTTTGCAGGATTGGCGCGCTTGGCTGGAAGAAGGCATTATCGATATGGCGATGCCGATGACGTACCAGCGCGAGTACAAGCCGCAGCAGAAGCTGGGTTTTGACCACTGGATCGAGTACGCTAAAGACCACCAATACAACCGCCAAATTGCGATCGGCCCCGGCAATTACCTCAACTACATCGAAGACACCCTAGCCCAGATTCGGCGCGCCGAACAGCCCTCTGCGAAAGGAAATCACGTAGCCGGTACGGTGCTGTATTCCTACGCTAGCAGCAACGTGTACACGAATGTCGAACTGCGATCGGGCGGCAGCGGAGATTTGCCCCGCCAGCCTTGGAAATACGTTCCCCAAAGCAACGATTTGTTTTACACCGCGCTTTCTGTGCCGAGTCAATACGTTGACGCTGCGACGGGCAAAACCGTTCAAACTCAGCCTGTGTGGGCGACAGCAGCAGCGGTTCCCGATATGCCTTGGAAGTCGCGGCCGACTACAGGTGCGATCGCCGGAAATTTGCAGAAGTGCGAGCGAACTTGCGACGGCGCGAACTTGACATTGCAGCCGATCGATGCTACTGGCCAAGTGCGCCAACTGCGGGCGGATGGTAAAGGATGGTTTGGGGCGATCGAGCTTTCTCCGGGAACTTATCAGTTGAAAGTTGACGGAAGTCAAATTCAACAAACTGTTAATGTTGTCGCAGGTGAAGTCACAAAAGTGAATTTCGGAGCCTCTTAATATCTTTTTAGGGTGCGCCGAGGTGCGCTATAGCAGTCCTAAATCAGTCGCAAAATCGATCGAGATTAGAATCCTTGTAGTGCGAGCATCTTGCTCGCGTACTATTTTTCAAATCATTTAGGATTGCTATATTGCGATCGACTTACAGCGTATCCCGGGTTTATAGAACCCATTTAGGATCTTTTTGTTGTCGTCTCACAAGCCTTTGAGGTATCTAGGTTGTATCTGGTTTGATGCCTGTTAGCTTAAAGTCCTGACTCTGGTATTAAATCCTCTGGTAAAACGATCCCCTCAAAACCATATAGTTCGCTCAAGAAGATACCAAATGGGTTCTATAAAGTTTCTAAGATTTCTGACTTAGGGAATCTTACTTTTGCGAGTGAAGCATACTTATCTGCTTCAGAACGATAGCCAGCCGCACAAGCTACGACGGTAGTAAAGCCTTTTGCAGAAAGACCCAACAGGCGATCGTAATTGACAGGTTCAATTCCTTCCATTGGACAGGTGTCAACACCAAGTAATGCAGCACTGGTCATAAAGTTGCCCAGTGCAATATAAGTTTGGCGCGTTGACCAGTCATTGATATTAAAACTGCGGCCACCATCAACCAAGTCACTGACGATTAGACTCCGATATCCTGCCATTGCCTCTACAGTCCCGCCCCGCAGCTCGACAGTGCGAGCCATAAAGCGATCGACATCCTCGGCAGTGAGATTCTTTTTAATCGCGAACACGACATAATGAGAGCAATCAGTAACCTGTGACTGATTCCAGGAGAGGGGCTTGAGCTGTTCTCTAAGTTCCGAGCTGGTAATAATCAGAAATTTCCAAGGTTGAAGCCCATAAGAAGATGGTGTTAACACTAACGCATCTTCTAAAGCTGTCCAGATTTCTGGAGCAATTGTTTTGGCTGGATCGAACTGTTTGGTGGCATATCGCCATTTGAGATTTTCGAGTAAGTCTGTCGTAGTGATGTGATTCATTTCTTTTACTTAAGAGATTGCAATTAATCATGGTTGAAACGGATAATTACAGGCTGGTTGCAAATAATCCTGGTTCAAATGAAATGATAACGGAAGCGGTCTGCAAAAAGTAGCGAGCAGGTCGATTTGATCCCCGACAGACTAATTTTTAGCTAATTCCTAATCGCTTTCGAGAATACCCGCCAGCAAAGCTTGCTGAACGTGCATCCGATTTTCGGCCTGATCCCAAACGCGCGATCGACTTCCTTCAATTACCGCATCCGTAATCTCTTCATCGCGGTGTGCCGGCAAACAGTGCAGTACAATTGCATTCTTATCTGCCAATTCTACCAGTTGTTCGTTGACTTGAAAAGGCTCAAACAAAGGAATCCTGCTTTTCGCTTCCTCTTCCTGTCCCATACTCGCCCAAACATCGGTATAAATCACTTGAGCGTTTTTCACAGCGGCTGCCGCATCAGCAGTCACAGTAACTTCGGTGTTTCCGCTAGCAATTGCCTTCGCTTTTTCCACAATCTCAGGATTGGGCATAAAATATTGAGGGCAAGCAATTCTTACGTTCATCCCCGTCATTGCACAGCCCAACATCAGCGAATTTGCCATATTGTTGCCGTCGCCAAAATAAGCTAAGGTTACTCCTTCCAGCTTGCCAAAACACTCTTTAACTGTCAGCAAATCCGCCAGCACTTGACAGGGGTGTTCGTCATCTGTTAGGGCATTAATCACAGGAATTGTAGCATAATTGGCAAAAGTTGCTAAATCTTTTTGCTCGAAAGTCCGAATCGCCAAAATGTCCAAATATCTGTCTAAAACCCTGGCTGTATCTACCAAAGGTTCGCCGCGGCTGACTTGAGTAACGTTGGGATTGAGGTCGATTACTTGCCCTCCCAATTTGTACATTGCCACTGTAAAACTTACCCGCGTTCGCGTTGAAGCTTTGGAAAATAACAAGCCGAGAACTTTATTGCGTTTCAGCTTTACCATTCCCGATTTTAAACTGGCTGCTAGATCTAGCAAATAATTTAATTCGTCAATGCTTAAATCTGCCAGACTTAATAAATCTCGCCCTTTTAAGGAATCCATGCTTTCCCCCACACACAAATTTTTAACTTTGTCTTAAATCTTAGCCCGCAGAGGCGGGTTTTGTTTGCGTGCTCGCTTGTTTTAACTTGCGGGCAATTGCTCGATCGCGCGATCGATCGAATCGCAACCTTGTTCAACCGTTTCTACCACAGCCAACAAACCCCGCAATTCCCCAGCGCCGGGGAAACCCTTAGCATACCAGGTTAAGTGCTTGCGCGCTTGGCAAACACCGCTTTCACCTTTATATTCCCACAAAGCCCGCAAATGTTCTTTAGCACATTCGAGACGTTCAATTGGTGTCGGAGTTATCTTTTCTAAACCTGTTTTTAGGAAATAATCGACTTCTCCCACCAAGAAAGGATAGCCCAAAGTTCCCCGCGAGCACATCACTCCATCGGCGCCGGTTTCTTCGAGACACCGCACCGCTGCTTCCACTGAAAAAATGTCTCCATTGGCAATTACAGGAATCGATAAAACTTCCTTAACGCGGCGAATCCACTCCCATTTTGCCGGACCGTTGTAACCTTGCGATCGAGTCCGGCCGTGTACGGTAATCATTTGTGCACCCGCATCCTGCATCCGCTTAGCAAAATCCAAAATATTAATTTCACCATCCGTCCAACCGATGCGAGTTTTGACAGTGACAGGAACATCTACAGCTTGCACAACACTCCGCACAATTGCCTCGGCAGTTTCGGGAGCTCGCAGCAAGGAAGAACCGCCACCATTTTTAGTAATTTTGTTAACCGGACAGCCCATATTAATATCAACAGTATCCGCTCCTTCTGCCACTGCCTTCTGCGCCGCTTCTGCCAAGAAATCCGGCCGGCAGTCAAACAATTGAATGCTAATCGGGCGCTCGTTCGGGTCAACTTCCATAATTCTCGGCAGTTGCTTCACGTAGTGTAAACCCGTAGCATTTACCATTTCGGTGTACATCATCGAATCCGGCGCGTAGCGGCGCACCAGGCGGCGAAATACCAAATCTGTAACGCCGGATAAGGGCGATTGCAGCACGCGGCTGTTCACTTCAAAATCGCCGATTTTCAGCGGAGTTGCTAATCTTTCTTTTAATTCGGGAGAGAGAGCAAGCATAGTCGATCGCACTTTAATTCTAATATCTGTATATTATACAACATTAAGTATTTATGCTTGAAAAAGTAAAAACTGAATACAAGCCCCACAAAAAATTCATTCTTTGTGGAACAGGCCGGAAAGCCTGCTAAGCAAGAATGGTGCAAAATGTGAGTTTTCAACTACAATTGGTGGATTCCCGATGACGCCGATCGAACATTAAAAAAATTGTAGAGAATTCCTATGGACGCCGCAGCACTCTGGCAACGCTACCAAGACTGGCTTTACTATCACTCTGGATTGGGACTTTACCTCGATATCAGCCGCATGGGGTTCGACGACGCTTTTGTCGCCGCAATGAAACCCAAATTTGACAAAGCTTTCAAAGACATGGCAGCATTGGAAGCAGGTGCGATCGCCAATCCAGACGAACACCGCATGGTAGGCCACTACTGGCTGCGAAACCCCGATATCGCCCCTACCTCAGAACTCAAACAAGAAATAGTCGAGACAATACAACAAATCGAAACATTTGTCAAGAAAGTTCAAAGCCGCGACATCAAACCGCCATTCGCTCCGCAATTTACCGATATAATCTCGATCGGCATCGGCGGTTCCGCCCTCGGCCCCCAATTTGTCTCCGAAGCTTTATCCCCAGACATTCCGCCCCTAGCAATTCATTTTATTGACAACACAGATCCGGCTGGGATCGATCGCATCCTCAACAAAATCAAAGACAAACTAGCCAGCACCCTAGTAATTACTATCTCCAAATCCGGCGGCACCCCCGAACCCCGCAACGGTATGATCGAAGTTCAAAAAGCCTTCGCCGCCGAAAAACTGGATTTTGCCAAACAAGCAATTGCCATCACCGGAGTTGACAGCCAACTAGACAAATTAGCCAAATCTGAAGGCTGGATTACCACTGTTCCAATGGCCGATTGGGTGGGAGGACGCACTTCCGAATTGTCAGCAGTCGGACTTTTGCCAGCAGCTTTGCAAGGCATCGACATCCAGGCCATGCTCGACGGCGCTAAAGTCATGGACGAAGCGACCAGAATTCCCGAAATTAAAAACAATCCTGCCGCCCTGTTAGCCATGAGTTGGTACTTTGCCTGCAACGGACGCGGAGAAAAAGATATGGTAGTTTTGCCTTATAAAGATTCACTGCTATTGTTCAGCCGCTACTTGCAGCAATTAGTCATGGAATCGATCGGCAAAGAGCAAGATTTAGATGGCAACACAGTTCATCAAGGAATTGCAGTTTACGGCAACAAAGGCACCACCGACCAACACGCCTACGTCCAGCAACTGCGAGACGGCGTGCCGAATTTCTTCCTAACATTTATCGAAGTTTTAGAAGACAGGCAAGGCATTTCCCCAGAAGTAGAAATTGGCGTTACTTCAGGAGATTATTTGTCTGGTTTGTTGCAGGGAACACGACAAGCTTTGTACGAAAATCACCGAGATTCAATTACTCTGACAATACCGCAAGTAAACCCTGGGACGGTAGGAGCATTAATCGCCCTCTACGAAAGAGCAGTAGGTTTTTACGGTTCCTTAGTGAATGTCAATGCCTATCACCAACCGGGCGTGGAAGCAGGCAAAAAAGCGGCCGCTGCTGTGTTGGATTTGCAAAAACAGGTACTGCAAGTGATCAAAGACGCTGAAACACCTTTGTCTGTAGCAGAAATAGCCAAAAAAGCAGGAAGACCAGAGCAAATCGAGACAATTTACAAAACTCTGCGGCATTTGGCAGCCAACGGGCGCGGCGTAGCTTTGGAGGGAAATTTGGGACAGCCGGCTACTTTGACTACAAGTTATCAAGAAGGTTAACTAATTCGGCCCAATTCCCCATCCCTCTTACAGGGTGGGGATGGATAGCCGGACGACAACGAAAGCTCCTCCGAGTTAGTATATAAATGGTTGCGACCCACCCACACGGCTGTCAACAAAGGTCACACTAGCAGTAATATGCTTACCACGGGTAACTAGCGTGAGAAAGGGGGAAAGATTGCAGTCACTGGCACGCCCATAGGCGGTAAGAAAGACACCAAACTGCGATGTACGGAAAACAATCAAACTGCCTTGGGAAGCAGGGCGGCTGCCTGGGTTCCTCATTAGAAGATAAAGCTGGAAACAGTAGAGAGGGAGAGTAAGACCATCACCGACTTGAGTGTCGGACTTGCAACTAATGTAAGTTCCTAACGTGGCATCTGCCAATGAGACAGGAAGCCCCATCCGCCATGCGGTGGGGTACTTCACCAGTAGAATTAATAATTAATTCCCCCCATGCCCTTGACAATTCTGGTTGCTGACGACGATTTTGCGACTCGCTTGTCGATTACCGATTATCTGGAAATTACCGGATACTCTGTAATCGCTGCTGAGAACGGCAAAGAAGCTTTGGGCTTGGTAGAGGAATTTCAGCCCCACTTGATTGTTACCGACATTACAATGCCCGAAATGGATGGCTACGAATTCGTGCGGCGAGTTCGGACTCGTCCGGCTTTCCGCTTGCTGCCGGTGATTTTTTTGACGGAACGGACGAGCACGGAGGAACGGATTCGGGGCTATCAGATGGGCTGCGACAATTATCTTGCTAAGCCTTTTGAACTCCAGGAATTGGGGGTAGTAATTCGCTCTTTGCTCGATCGCTACGCTCTGATCGCCCAGGCGCCCTCTCGCTCCCCCGAACCTGAACCGATGCCAACAGAGGGGCGCAACAGAGTCAAGAGCAAGGGAGAATTAGATTTTTTAAACCAAAAATCAGAAACGGGCGATCGCGCCTCTCCAAGCCTTAATGCTCCGAGTTTGACCCAGCGAGAGCAAGAAGTGCTAGATTTGCTGACAGAAGGTCTTTCTAATATTCAAATAGGCTCCAGGCTCCACCTCAGTCCTCGAACTGTCGAAAAGCACGTCAGCAGCTTGTTCAGAAAAACCGAAAGCAACAACCGAGCAGAACTGGTTCGCTTTGCGATGGAACACCATTTAGTCGGTAATTGGTAATTGGTAACTGTTAATTGTTAATTGTTAATTGTTCCTGACTGATAACATACTGCAACAAACCCTCGGAAGCGTCCAGCAGCAAATCAATTACTCGATCGAAACCCTCCGGGCCGCCGTAGTAAGGGTCGGGCACTTCTTTAAGGTCGTATATCTGGCAAAAATCGCACATCAACCGCACTTTATCTTTATATTTTCCCAAATTATCGAGGGCAAGAATATTCCGATAATTCTCCCGATCCATCGCCAGAATCAAATCAAAATTCTCAAAATCTTTCCTGGTAAATTGGCGCGCTTCTCCTAACAATTCAATTTCTCGCTTCCTCGCCGCCAATGCCATCCGCCTGTCAGGAGGGCTGCCAATGTGATAGCCACCAGTTCCGGCAGAATCGCAGGTGATGCGATCGCTCAAACCGGCTTTTTCTATTAAGTGATTCATAATATTTTCTGCTGAGGGCGATCGGCAGATGTTTCCGAGGCAGACAAACAATAATTTAGTCATTAGTCATTAGTTATTAGTTATTAGTTATTAGTTATTAGTTATTAGTTATTAGTTATTAGTCAGTCAACAGTCAACAGTGCTAATTTGTAGGGTTCGTCGCTTTCAGAGTCAATCTGCAACTTCCATCGAACATGGAGCAGCGACGCACCTTACTATAGCGGTTTTCCAGAAAGTTTAATCAGTCAACAGTCAACAATTGACTGCGGTTTTCCAGAAAGTTTAATCAGTCAACAGTCAACAGTCAACAGTCAACAGTCAACAATTGACTGATGACTGATGACTAATGACTAACCGAAACCGGGGAGATTCAGTCCGCCGGTGAGTTCTTCCATTTTCTCCCGCATCGTCATCGTAGACTTAGCGTAGGCATCCTGCATCGCCACCGTGACGAGTTCAGAAACCACATCAGCACCTTCACCAAGGGCATCAGGGGAGATTTCCACGCGACGGGGTTCTTGGTTGCCGCTGAGAAAAACCTTGACCAAGCCGCCGCCGGCAGTTCCCTCAATTTCCATTACATCCAACTCTTCTTGGAGCTTTTTAGCTCCTTCTTGAACCTGCTGAGCTTTTTTGAAAGCTTCAGTCAGTTCTTTCATTTTGCCCAGGCCGAAGCCAAATCCCTGTCCTGATTTTGTCATAGCTACTTTGCGATTGTGTGTGGGCTGGCAGTCTGCCGTTTCCTTATTACTTTAATAATGCCCTAGAAGGGAAACTCTCCCAGTATTCTAACTTCTGGCTCCAACAACAGCGACCACCGCTGCTCGACTTGCTGTTGAACGTGGCGGATCACTTGAAAAATATCATTGGCCGTTGCCGACCCGCAGTTAAGAATAAAATTAGCATGGCGCTGAGCTACTTGTGCCCCGCCGATCTGGTATCCCTTGAGTCCCGCTTGTTCGATGAACCAACCGGCAGTCTTCGGGCCGGGGTTGCGGAAGACTGAGCCACAGCTCGGTAAGTGGTAAGGTTGAGTTGTCCGCCGCTGGCTGAAATGGGCATTAGTTTCTGCCATTACTTGCGATCGGTCGAATCCCGGCTGCAACTGGAAAGTCGCTTCAGTCACCAGCCGATCGCCCCCTTGCAGCCCCGAAGTCCGGTAGCGGTACTCCAACTTTTGGGGAGTCAGAATTTCCACCTTGCCACCTGGGGATAGGACGCGAGCATTTACCAGAATATCAGCAGTACAGCCCCTGTGAGCGCCTGCATTCATCACCACAGCCCCTCCCACGGTGCCCGGTATGCCAACTGCCCATTCGAGGCCTTTCCAGCCCCGTTTAGCCGCTAACCAAGCGAGGCGCGGAATTGACTCCCCCGCCCCCGCTGTAACTTGACCTGTTTCTGGATTAAAGTTCACCTGTTTCAGGTAGCGAGTGCCGACGACCAAACCGGACAAACCCCGATCGCTCACCAACAAATTAGAACCCGCACCCAGCAGAGTCACCGGCACCCCTTCATCGTGTGCCCAGGCAAAACTCGCTTGCAAAGCCTCCATGCTGCGAGGAGCAATGTACCACTCGGCAGGGCCGCCGACTCGGAAGGAAGTCAGGCCCGCCAGCGAAACTTGGGAGTTAATCTTGCAATCAGTTCCCCGCAAAGAAATAGGAGAATACACTCGCCGATTTTCCTTAACAGAGGAGTCATTCGAGATAGTCACCATCTTGAAAATCCTTAAAAATACCTGCGAAGAGAAGACGTGGTTGAAATTTCTATTTACGGGTGGTTATGCCGCCCCTCCCTGCGAGCCGCTCTTTCAGCAGTGTCGGTACAACCTGCACCGCCGGGGGCTGTCGATCGACTCTTCTGGGCGAGCGAGCTAATCAGGGCGATCGGCTTGTTGATAAAAAGCCATAACCTCTGGAATAATCTGATTCAGATTGCCAGCTCCCAAAAACAGAGCCAAATCCCCCGGTTGCAGATTTTCGGTTAAAAACTTACTTACCGACTCCAGGGAAGCCCGAAACTCAACCTCTCGACCTTCTTTAGCAATCAAATCAGCAACCTGCTGCCCGCTAATCTCTCCTAAATTCCGTTCCCCAGCACTATAAATATCGCAAGCCACAACCAAATCAGCATCCCCAAAAGATTGAGCAAATTCTGGCAAAAATGTCAGAGTCCGGCTGTAACGGTGGGGTTGAAAAATGGCAACCACTCTTCGGGATTTGGGATTTTTTTCGCTACCTTCGATGCGCAAGCGAGCCGCCGCCAAGGTAACGCGAATTTCGCTAGGATGGTGGGCGTAGTCGTCCACAAACAGGATGTCATTGTGAAAACCCCGCACCTCAAAACGGCGGCGAGCTCCTTCAAAGCCAGCAATCGCTTTCGCAATCGCCGAAAACTCTAACCCCAACAATCGACCCACCGCTACCGCAGCTAGTGCATTGCTGAGATTGTGTTTGCCTAGCAACTTCAACTCCATTTCCCCCAGGAAAGCTCCTCGCTCCCAAATGCCAGCCTTGGTGCTTTCGGCTCCGTACTCCACGTCCGAAGCCGTGTAGTCAGCACCGCTGTCGGGCTGCAAGCTATAACTGACATGAGGCCCAAGGCAGTCTTTGACGATTTGGTCGTCAATGCAGCCCACCAAGGTTTGACAGTTTTGGGCAAACACCTTAAATGTGTCTATTACCTGGTCGAGGGTATCGTAATGGTCTGGATGATCCAGTTCCACATTCGTCACTATGCCAATTTTGGCTACCAGCTTCACGAGAGAACCGTCGGATTCATCAGCCTCGGCAACTAAGTAAGGGCCTTCCCCCAAACGGGCATTGCCTTCCCAAGCATTTACCTCGCCTCCTACCACAATTGTCGGGTCTAGACCCGCAGCCATCAGCATGAAGCCGATTAAGCTGCTAGTAGTAGTTTTGCCGTGAGTCCCGGCTACGGCGATACTTTGATAATCTTGAATTAAGGCTGCCAACACATCCGATCGATGAAAAATCGGACAGCCCAAATCTAAAGCAGCTCGATATTCGGCATTTGCCGGGTGAATTGCCGTAGAACATACTACTTGAGGCAATCCCCCAATTGCTTCGGCGGCACAAGCGTTACCGTTCAATTTGAGAGCTTCGGCTGTCGCGACGGAAGTCCCTACCGTGCCAGCGACTGCCGAGGATACGGCCCCTTGCGGCCCGCGGTCGGGACTGCTACCGTTGAGGGCCGTTTGAAATACTTCAAAATTGCTGGCTTCTTGACGCCAAAAAATGTGAGCTCCCATTCCTTGCAAGCGCTCGGTTATGTGACTCGATTTAATGTCGGAGCCGTACACAGGCAACTTGCGTTTAGCTAGAATATAGGCAAGGGCTGACATCCCAATCCCACCAATGCCGATGAAATGGAATGGTCTACCGCTGAAATCAACAGAACTCGGCATCTTCGCTCCTCACACACCACACCACGCCAATAACACGCGATATCATATCAAGAATTGTTTTTTCAGGATACAGTTCGCTAGAGATTTTGTACAAAATTCTCTGCGCGTCCCTTGATTTGCGGGACTTGTAGAGATGTTTGTCTTGTATCCTATATGACTTAGTACCGAGTAGTTTTCCGGAACAGTCACAGCTCGAAAATTGCAGGTCAGAGAGAATGGGGTCTGGGTCTGGGCCAACAGACGAATTTTGGGCGGTTGCATATCTCCTGCATTCTTCTGTTTCTATCCGTCTGCGGTGCTGGGATACGGCAGCAAAAGCCCCACAACCTTTTTACCAAGATTGAGGGTAAAACCCATAAGGATTTACAAACACTACCACGTATGGTCAAACTTCGCTCATTTTCTAGTCATTTCTCTACTTGTACGGTCATTTTTTCCCGAAGGTCATTCGATTTTAGATTTTAGATTTTGGATTTTGGATTGACCCCACGGATCGAGTCGGGGGCTTGAGGATTTTAGATTTTAGATTTTGGATTGATTCCACGGATAAATCACGTGGCGGGTACCATCAAGAAATTCGCTTGTCAGAGATTGATATCAATTCCGGTTGCACGAGCGACATGATTGTTGACTGTTGACTGTTGACTGTTTGGACATTTGAACAATACCGATGCCACCGGAAACGATATGACACGATCGCAAATATACTATCTATTCTCACTTAGTTGTATATATACAATGTGTTAGGCAGTTAGTCGAAATAGGCGAAAAGCGATCGAGCTGATGGCTAAAAGCGTACAAACATAAAATTTGGGCGATATCTCGATTAATAATCCTGATTTTTGGGAAATATGGCGAAAATAGCGATTTTTGGGGGGACTTTTGACCCGGTTCACTGGGGCCATCTGTTGGTGGCCGAGACGGCGGCGAGTCAATTTAATCTCGATCGAATCATTTGGGTACCCGATCGCGCTCCTCCTCACAAGTGGCGCCCGGATTTGGCAAGTTTTGAGCGGCGGCGGGAAATGCTCGCTCTGGCGATCGCCGATCGCAAGGACTTCGTAATTTCGCCGCCGGAGGCAAATCCCAGAGGCAGTTCTTTTGCGATCGACACCCTGCTGTATTTGAAAAAATTGTATCCAGGCGACGATCGCTGGTACTGGATTATAGGTAGCGACGCATTCCTTACTCTCCCCAAATGGCACCGGTGCGGCGAAATTGGCGGGTTGTGCGACTGGTTGGTGGGCCCGCGTCCGAGTCAGGGAGATGGGGAAACAGGAGAAAGCGGGGAGATTGGGGGAGTGTCCGAGTGGGGAGATTGTCCGGGTGGAAAGCCCATCGATTCCGGCGGGGACAGGATGCAGGTTCAGACAAATGCTGTTGGCCGGCGAGTTGCCGAACAAATGGCTCTTTTGGACGTGGAAATTCGCTGGGAGGTGCTGTCCATGCCTGCGATCGAGATTTCGTCGAGTCACATCCGCCGCTGCTGCGCCGAAAGGATCGACCTCCGCTACTTAGTCCCCGAAGTTGTCCGAACTTATATTGCAGCCCATCAGCTTTACCAGTAACCAGCGGCAGAAAGCCTAATGCCTTCTGCCTTGCGATTTCAGCCTTCTAGAAAAGTTCAAGCTTTTTTGATAAAGACAAAAAGTTAGAAAGGATCGACCTTTGCGATATGATCTTGTCTCATAACTCAATTCTTAAATTTTTCCAAAATTTAAGCCTAAGCTAAGGGCTGCCATCGTTAGGAGGTACTAAAGTGATTCGAGTCGCGATCAATGGTTTTGGACGTATCGGCCGCAGTTTTGCGCGCTGCTGGCTGGGCAGAGAAAACAGCCAGCTTGAGCTGGTGGCTATTAATGACACTTCCGATCCGAAAACTAATGCTCACTTGCTGAGATACGATTCCATGATGGGAACGTTGAAGGGTGTGGACATCAGTACGGATGAAAATTCCATTACTCTAAATGGCAAGACAGTTAAATGCGTGAGCGATCGTAATCCGCTCAACCTGCCTTGGAAAGATTGGGGTATTGATCTGATTATTGAAGCGACCGGCGTCTTCGTTGACCAAGCTGGTGCATCGAAGCATATCACTGCCGGCGCTAAAAAAGTGCTAATTACCGCTCCCGGCAAGGGGCCTGAAGTCGGCACTTATGTGATGGGAGTCAACCACCACAACTACAAGCACAGTGACTACACTGTCATCAGCAATGCTAGCTGTACTACTAACTGTCTGGCTCCCGTACTGAAAGTGCTGCACGAAAATTTTGGCATCGTCAAAGGCATGATGACCACTACCCACAGCTATACGGGCGACCAGCGCTTGCTGGATGCCAGCCACCGGGATTTGCGGCGCGCGCGGGCTGCTGCGATGAATATTGTGCCGACTTCTACCGGAGCGGCCCAAGCTGTGGCTTTGGTGATTCCAGAATTGAAGGGTAAGTTAAATGGCATCGCCATGCGCGTACCGACTCCTAATGTGTCGGTAGTTGATTTTGTGGCTCAGGTAGAGAAAAAGACTTTTGCCGAGCAAGTAAATCAAGTCTTCAAAGAAGCGGCCGAAGGCCCACTGAAGGGAATTTTGGAGTACAACGATTTGCCTTTGGTTTCTTGCGACTATCGCGGAAACGATTCTTCTTCAATCTTGGATTCTAGCTTGACGCTAGTTATGGACGGCGATATGGTGAAGCTGTTGGCTTGGTACGACAATGAGTGGGGCTACAGTCAGCGGGTGGTAGACTTGGCTGAATTGGTCGCCCAAAGGTGGGAAGGTTAGAATCCTGACTTCTTTCCGGCAGTCGGGCAGGGGTTGAAACCCCTGCCTCAAAGCTAAAGTCCTCGCTATGAGGACTCAGAAGAAGACTTTTAAACTTACTTTTCCGGTATGTGAGGTACATAGCAGAGGTAGGGACACGGCAATGCCGTGTCCCTACGGGGATATTGAACGTGCCTCATAAACCTGCAATCTGCTGTATTAGTCTTCTTAAAAGGACTCAGAAGAAGACTTTTAAACTCATTAGTCCTCATAGCGAGGACTTTAGCTATTAGACTAGACAGGGAATTCATTCCCTGGCGGACTACGGAGTGGCGGACAGTCTGCTTAAGTTGTCACCAATGAACTCTGCCTGGAAATGACTTAACTGTCTTGAACTCTTAGTCTGCCTCCGCAGACTTCGTTTGTTTAGGAGCGGTTTCAACCGCCGAATCATCAAGTTAAATAATTTATATGAAAAAAGCGTTAATTTGTGGTATATCAGGTCAGGATGGAGCTTATTTAGCTAAACTTTTGCTCGATCGAGGTTATGAAGTCTGCGGCACCTCCAGGGACGCCCAAATGTCTAGTTTCGGAAACCTGGCACGTTTGGGCATCCGAGACAGAGTAAAACTAGAATCCATGTCTCTCAACGATTTTCGCAGCGTCTTGCAGGTACTAGCGAAAATTGATCCCGACGAAGTGTACAATCTAGCAGGCCAAAGTTCCGTCGGCCTGTCTTTTGAACAGCCCGTAGAAACCCTCGAAAGCATTGCCACAGGCACATTGAATCTGTTAGAAGCAATTCGGTTTACAGGCGGAAAAATCAAACTTTACAATGCCAGTTCCAGCGAATGTTTTGGGGATACCGGAGGCAGTGCAGCGGATGAAAATACGCCTTTTCGCCCCAGAAGTCCTTACGCGGTAGCGAAAGCAACGGCATTTTGGGAAGTAGCGAATTATCGGGAAGCTTACAATTTGTTTGCGTGTTCTGGTATTCTGTTCAATCACGAGTCGCCGCTGCGGCCGGAGAGGTTCGTCACCCAAAAAATTGTATCTGTTGTGTGTCGGATTGCTGCGGGTAGTTCGGAAAAACTGCTTTTAGGTAATATTTCAGTGCAGCGGGACTGGGGTTGGGCGCCGGAATATGTGGAAGCGATGTATTTGATTTTGCAGCAGGAAGAACCGGATGATTATGTAATTGCAACGGGTGTAAGCTATCCTTTGGAGGAGTTTGTGCAGACAGCGTTTGTTGCTGCGGGTTTGGATTGGCAGGAACATTTAGTAACCGATGCGAGTCTTTACAGACCGACGGAGATTGCAGTTGGGAGGGGAAATCCGGGTAAGGCAAAAGAAAAATTGGGCTGGGAGGCAAAATACAAAATGCCCGATGTGGTGCGGATGATGGTGGAAGCGAGGCAGATTTGAGGTAAAATTATTGGGTGAAAATATGGCAGCAGAATATGCGACAGTTAATGAGTGGTATAAGGCCAATCGCCGGGAGTTGAAGAAATATCGGGGTCAGTGGATAGCTTATACTAACGAAGGTGTTATTAGTGGCGATCGGGATTATCGAAAAATGAAGGACGGGATTCCGGCTGATATACCCAACTTAAGTTATGTCATCGGTCGTATATATGAAAGCGAATTTGTTGAACCAGTTAGGTTTTATCCTGTTAGAATGAGGGTCTTAAAAGCTCACGATTGGCAGCCCAGATGAAGTGGTGAGCGCAGTGAACTCTAATTCACAAGTTGGGCTGTGAGTCAATGGCACAGGGGTGCGATCACTTTTGTGTTATCGTAATATTAAGTTATGTTAGTTCAATTAGGTACGATCATGAAACCAACAGAAAGTCAAGACGGTTCGCTCAAGGGTAGTAACTTAATATTTTTAATATCTCAGCCACGCGCTGGTTCTACACTAACACAACGGATTTTGGGGGGTCATCCTGATATTCATACTGTGTCTGAACCTTGGTTGATGTTGCCTCCATTAACAGCTTGGCATTCAACTATTGGTTATAATGCTGATTACGATCAAGCTTTGGCTCAAGTAGCAGTTTCCAGTTTTATAGGTAGTCTTTCTCAAGGAGAAGAAGATTACGTTCAAGGCTTGCGTCGAATGTATTCCTATTTATATGAAAAAGCGAGAGAAGAATCTGGGAAGCGTTACTTTTTAGACAAAACTCCTAGATATTTCTATATAATTAATGAACTATACAGAACTTTTCCCGAAGCACGATTTGTATTTTTGTTCAGGAATCCTTTGTCAGTTTTGTGTTCTATTGTCACAAGTTGGGCTAAAGATAACTTGTCTAGGCTCAAAGAATTTAAAAATGACTTGTTCATGGCTCCTCAAAAATTACTGGAAGGCGTGACTAATTTAGGAAAACAGTGCTTAGTAATTCATTATGAGTGGTTATTGATGAGTTCAGATGAAGAAATTGCTAGAGTCTGTGACTTTTTAGGGATTTCGTTTAGACCAGAAGTGGCTGAGTATGGTGTAAGTAACACTTCTCCGGCGTGGCTCTATGGAGATCAAGTGAAGTTATATCAAAATACTAAACCAGATTCAAGCAACTTAAATAAATGGTTAGAAGATATAAAGCAGCCGCAGATATGGCGGCTGGCAAGTGATTATTTGCAAATATTGGGAGAGGAAACCATAGAAAAATTGGGTTATTCTTATCAAGAATTATGGTCAACATTAAATCAAGAAGTTCCCACGATAGAACAATTAAAAGATACTTTGCCACTGGAATTTTATTGTGAAGAGGCATTATCATCAAGGAGTGAAGTTAGCCATTTTATACAATTGACTCAAAAAAGTTTAGGGGGATGGATAGGGGCGAAAAAAGAGGCAGGAGACGCTTTATATGGTTTGCCAAAACAACAAGAAGCGCAGTATCAAGAGTCTTTGACAAGAGTACATAAGGAGTCGCAAAAGTTGCAGACAGAATTAGAACAGTCCCAGTCTCAACTGCATCAAACTCAGGGGGAATTGGAACAGTCTCAGTCTCAACTGCATCAAACTCAGGGGGAATTGGAACA